>DATGND010000349.1:0-8788 GCA_035306925.1 Bacteriovoracaceae bacterium
GGACTTTCTTTGAAATTTGTCAGGAAAAGGATTATTTTGCTGTCGGAGAATTTCCTTATGAAGGAATTCAAAAAGGAAGTAGGATTCTAACCTACCCTCGTTCCAGCTCAAAACCTTCTGGCTATACAACGCTCTACTCAACCAACGATGCAGACCTGGGTAGCATGGTTTGTCTGAAAAATTCAATCTACTTTGTTAAGACAACTAGTTTTGACTCCACTCTGGTCGCTAAAAAAACAGAAGCGGCGAAAATAAACCTTGCGGATTCTAAGCTTGAAATTAAGTCTAATCTGGAGAATGTCACTCAGATCATTCTTATGGATGGAAGAGTTCTGTTGCCTTTCAGAGAAAATCTTTTTGTACTCGAAGGAACAAGTAATATTGAAGTTGATACCCTACAAAGGATTCCTGATGAAGGTGAATAGCGCTCTGGCCCTTATATTCACTTTATTTTCTAGTAAGGCTTTTGCTTTCAACAAGGACTTCACTGTTATCAGTGATAAAACTCCTTATGAGTTCAATGTCATGTTCAACTCTCTTCGAGGGCAGTTAAAGAAAGTAGATGATCAGATGAAGCTTGTAGGATACAGCGAAGACCTTAACCGCAACCTCGGTTTTCTGGAGAAGGAACACATCTTTCTTCTCATAAAATCAGAAGTGATCAAAAGTGTTCTCGAGTATCGTTTCGAAAAAAGCAGCCAGTTTGATATAACCACTAATCTCATTGAGAAATTGGAAAAACGTTTTAATGATCAGGAACGCTATTTAACAGATTTTAGCCGATGGATTTGGCGCTCTTTAATTGCCGAACTCAAACACCGCCAAAAGCTTGGACTGATCACTCAGAACTCTTTTAATCCTGAGCTCTTTAGTGGCGAAAAGAAGGCACAAGCTGTGCGCTTTCAAAGATATCTTCATTATCTCATGCCCTGGATTGATCAAATGGAAAACCTTGATCACCAACGCTTTAATGAACTTTCAGTAAAAGTCTCCTGGGAAATTTTACGAAAACTTAATGACCGCTCTCTTCTTTTTAAAAATATGAGTTATGCACAAGGTGCAGAAGCAACCCAGATTTTTAACATTCCGGCCAAGCTGCAAAACCTGACTCCTGATAAGGTGAAAGAACTAAAATTCTTAGAGGAAAATAAAAGCCTCAGAGAAGAGTCTCAACGAGAGCGTTCAGAAGCTACCGATCAAATTAATCAGATTGAACCTAATGACCTCTCCCCTCTGAGTGATGAGATTTCCAAGAAAATTGAAGCTGAGGGTGAATAACACGGGGCGCACTCCCATTCCTGATACCCTTTTTAAAGTCATTTCGCTATAATACCTAGGCTCTAAGTTACTCTCAAAGGAAATAGCATGGCCGCCCTTTCAAAATCTCCCTATCGTGGAACTCGAGACTTTTTTCCTCATGACATGAGATTGAGAAACTACATTTTTAGTAAAATGAGTGAGGTTTCTGAAATATTTTCTTATGAACCCTATGATGGACCTCTGCTCGAAGAAGTAGCTCTTTATCTGGCAAAGTCAGGAGAAGAACTGATCAATGAACAGATCTACTCTTTTATGGATAGAGGGGAAAGACATGTGGCGATTCGTCCTGAAATGACTCCAACTGTGGCCAGAATGGTGGCCCAGATTCATAGAGAAGTACCTAAGCCCATTCGTTGGTACGCCATCCCCAATCTCATGCGCTATGAAAAACCTCAGAAAGGTCGTCTGAGAGAGTTCTGGCAATACAATGCAGATATCTTCGGCGCAGGTATTCACGGAGAAGTTGAAATTATCCAGCTGTGTGTAACTCTTTTAAAATCATTTGGAGCTAACCACACTCACTTTGCAGTTCATCTCAATGATCGTCGCATCGTTGATCTGGTCTTTAAAGAATTCATTCAACTTAATGATGAAGCTACTCATAAACTTTATAAGTTGGTTGATCGTAAAAATAAAATGGATGCAGATAAGTTCTCTGCCGAAGTAAAGGCCATCACTCAGGATGATAAAAAAGCAGAGATCTTTGAAGAGTATGCCAATCTAACTAGTGTTGATTCGCTAAAAACTTTCATTAATAAACATAGTGAGGCCGATCAGGACTTCTTTGTTTTTTATGATAAATTAAACAAACTAGGTCTAGGTGATTATCTTGTCTACGATCCATCAGTAGTAAGAGGACTTGATTATTACACCGGTGTCGTTTTTGAGATTTTTGATCTTCACCCAGATAACCGTCGCGCCATCGCTGGTGGAGGCTCTTATGCTAACCTTCTTCAGATTTTTAATGAGCAACCTTTAGAAGGAGTTGGAGTAGGTCTTGGCGAGGTTCCTTTAACGGAATTTTTAAAATCCCACAATCTTCTGCCAGATGTGTCCAAAGCTCACATTGATTATCTGGTTAGCTATTCTGATGAAGAGGCTGAAGACCTGGCGATGAAACTCTCTTATGCCTTAAGAGCTAAAGGTAAAAAAACCGAACTCCTCTTCGGTACCAATAAACCTAAAAAAGTTTTTAACTACAGTGATAAGAAAAAGACTGGTGCTATTGTTTTCATCGGAAAAGATGAGGTCCTCAGCAACAGCATCAAAATAAAAGATTTAAAAACAAAAGAAGAAACAGTTTATAACTACGATGATTTTATAAGTTCACTCTAAGGATACTCATGGAAATTCAAAACAATCTTCCGACGACATTCGATCCCGCTGATGCTCAAAGTAAGTGGTATGATGTTTGGTTAAGCAATAAAAGCTTCAAACCTAAAAAAGGTAAGCAAAATAAAACCTTCTCTATCATGATGCCGCCACCAAACGTTACCGGTAAGCTTCATATGGGACATGCACTGGATGCCACAACTCAAGACACCCTTGTTCGTTATAAAAGAATGAAGGGATTTGAAACTCTATGGATTCCAGGAACTGACCATGCAGGAATCTCCACTCAAGCTGTTGTTGAAAAACTTCTTTGGAAGGAAGAAAGAAAAACGCGCCATGAATTAGGTCGCGAAGAATTCTTAAAACGCGTATGGAGTTGGAAAGAAGAATACGGTAACGAAATCGTTAACCAGCAAAAGAAAATGGGTATCTCATGCGATTGGGATTACTCTACATTCACACTGGATGAAGTTCCTAATAAAGCCGTAAAAAAATTCTTCGTTATGCTTTATAACGAAGGTCTTATTTATCAGAGTGACTATATTGTTAACTGGGACCCTGTTCTACAATCGGCCATTTCCGATGCTGAGGTTGATCACAAAGACGTAAAAGGTTTCTTCTATCACGTTAAGTATAAAATTAAAGAGACTGGCGAAGAAATCATCATTGCAACAACTCGTCCAGAAACTATGTTTGCGGATACAGCAGTAGCAGTTAACCCAACTGATGACCGCTTCAATCACTTGATTGGTAAAACCGCTATTGTTCCCATTTGTAATCGTGAAGTTCCAATCATTGGTGATGAACACGTTGATATTGAAAAAGGAACCGGTTGCTTAAAAGTAACTCCAGGCCATGACTTTAACGATTTTGAAATCGGTAAACGTCACAATCTTCCTATTATTAACATTCTTAACAAAGATGGTTCATTCAACTCTAATGCGCCTGAAATCGAAGGACTTAAGCCGAAAGAAGCGCGCGCAAAAGTAGAAGAACTTCTTGGAGATCTTTTAGTCGAAAAGAAAGAACACGTTCATCCTGTAGGTCATGGTGAGCGCTCAGGTGAAATCGTTGAACCGATTGTTTCCAAACAATGGTTTGTCAATATCAACGCCATGGCAGAAAGATCTGTTAAAGCTGTCGAAGACGGTGAAATGACTTTTTTCCCTAAAGGCTGGGAGAACACCTACTTTGCATGGCTAAGAAATCCAAAAGACTGGTGTATTTCTCGTCAGCTCTGGTGGGGTCATCAAATTCCTGTTTATTATTGCGAGAACTCTCATCAGTGGGCCAGTGAAGAGCACCCTGAGAGCTGTCCTCACTGTCAATCAACTAACTTCACCCAAGACCCTGATGTTCTCGACACCTGGTTTTCTTCAGGACTGTGGCCTTTATCAACTCTAGGCTGGCCTGATGAAGAAAAGATGAAGGAAAGGCGTTTTGATGACTTCTACCCTAACTCAGTTCTTATCACTGGTTTTGATATCATCTTCTTCTGGGTAGCTCGTATGATGATGATGGGGCAAAAAATTAAAGAGGTGCCTCCATTTAAAGATGTTTATATCCACGCCATCGTTCGAGACAAACAAGGCCGCAAGATGAGTAAATCTCTAGGAAACGGTATTGATCCACTAGAGATGATCGATAAATACGGAGCCGATGCTATGAGATTCACTCTGGCGGCCGGTTCTGGTTATAACCGCGATCTTAATCTTGACCCTGAGAGAATTGAGGGTTACCGAAACTTTGTTAACAAGCTGTGGAACGCTTTCCGCTTTGTTTATCCGTTTTTAGATAAGGCTGGCGATGATCTTCCTGTGAAGTCTGAATGGCACCTTCATGATAAATGGATTCTTGCAGAACTCAATGAGGTGGCCAAGAAGATGAATGAATCGCTGGATATCTATCGCTTTGATGATGCCAGCTCTGCCATCTATCAGTTTGTTTATGACAAATTCTGTTCTTGGTATATCGAACTTTCAAAGAATATTCTCTACGGAGAAGACGAGAAAGCCAAAGTTGTACGTGCCACCATGCTGAAGTACTGCTTTAAGAAGATCGTCACTCTTATGCATCCAATGACTCCGTTTATTACTGAGGAGATCTGGTCATACCTTGCTAAAGATGAAGGCTATCTCATCGATCAAGAGTACGTAGAGTACGATGCTGATCTTGAGAATGAGCAAGTTATGGAGATGATGAATAAGTTTATCGAAATTACTTCAGGGGTAAGAAACATCCGCTCATCAGTAAACCTTAAACCAAAAGATGAAGTAGATATTCGTCTGTTTACTGACGATAAGGATCTTGCCAAGTTTGTGTATGAGTCACGCCACTTCTTGAAAGATTTGGCCAACGTGAAATCAGGAACGATTCGTTCTAAAGAAGTAGAAAGACCTAAGAAGTCCGCTTCATATGCTCTTACTCACACTGAGATCTTCATGCCGCTTGAAGGTTTAATTGATATCAATGAGCAGATCAATCGAATCAAAAAAGATCTTGATAAAACTCAAGTTGAATTTCAAAAGAATGAGGCAAAACTTAATAACCAAAACTTTGTTCAAAATGCAAAGCCAGAAGTTATTGCTGAAGTAAGAGAGAAAGCAGACCTCCTTCATGAGAAACTCAACTCTCTTAGACAAATTCTTAAATCTTTTGAAGACTAAAGATAAAGCTTAAAGAAATCATGGGCGCCGAGGGCAACTTCCTCGGCGTCAAATCTTGCTGGCCGATCCATATTTTCTCCAGCGGCCTTAAAATCCAAATTGATAATTTTAATCTCACTTAAAAAGTAAAATGGGCCATAGATCTGAGGGCTTTCTCGATCATTAAGAATAAGAGTCGAAGCTCCTACATAAGCACTCAAGGCACTTATAGCTCCATTCCGAGTTATCACTCCCCTGGAGAAACTCATCATTCTGGCGATCTCAATATGATTTTCTGGAATAAAAAATTTGTAATTGTTTTGAGGATTCAGAGTCTTAATAAAGGCATTCTGATTCAGAATGAACTTATCTTCTGAGATGTCCATAAACAGAATGATATTCTGATTTTGAAAATGAGAACAAACCTTCACCCACATCTCATCAATCTTTCCATCAAGAAGTGGACCGATATTAATAGCAATGTAGTTTTCAAAATCCTCAATAATAGGACTAAGTTCTCTTGAGTAAATTTTTAAGTGCTTTCCATCAAAGTTAATTAATTGATAAAAATTTTCAATGACATGCTGACCTTCGAGCCAAGGATAAACTTCATTGAGTACCAATCCATTTAATCCTCTCTTAAATCCAACTCTTTTTTTAGCCCGAAGCCCTAATCCCAGACATGAGTCCAGGAACGAAGGAGAAAGAGAAATAAAAAGATCCGTATTATAAATCTTTGCCTGGGCGCAATATCGATGAACATCAAACGGGGTTTTAATCTCTTCTGAGGGATATTCGTGATAGAAAAACTTTTTAAAAGGAAGAAGATTTAAGACCTGTATCCCATAGCAAGATGTGATCAAATGGACTTCAGCATCGGGATACTTTGATCTTAAAGCATGGAGAAAAGCAAAACTCAAAACTTTGAGTTGATGTTGGTCAGGCAGCTTAACTGCTATAACTCGGATAGAGCTATTCTCTTCTGTCGATTCAGCCATAACACAGTAAAGAAACTAGTCGCAAATGCAGGGACAAGTGCATTAACAATAGGAATGGTAATTAATACCAAAAAGACTAGTCCGTATCCTCCATAGGAAAAAATATTTTTGAATAAATCAGACACACACTGTGAGAAGCTCATGTCATGCCTTGACCAGGAATAATCAATAAATTGAAGAGAAAGGACAAGGGCGAGCAAAAATATCCCAAGAGGATAAAAGAGAGGAAACAGATTAAGTAAGAAGGCAAGTCCAGTAAGAATGATAATAAAAATGATCTTTTTCGCCTCGTTAATAAAAGTCTTACCTAAGCCTTTTAACATCGTCGTGAAGCTTTGTTTGGCATCCGAAGAGATAGCCCGCCCTGCAAGCTTCTCCTCAATTCTAGAACTCAATAAGCTGTTAAATGGAGCTGAAATAATCCCTGATAAAAGAATAAAGGTCCAACTCATGATGAGAAACATAAAGATAATAAAAATCGCAGTGATGAGTTTTCCTATCCATCCAGCAGTTTTCGGGTCAGGTATCCAATCCTGAAGAAGCACTCCAAAGTAGTCGGAGTTTTTAAAAATTAAAGCAATAAAAAAAATATAAATACTTAAGGCTAAAATGGTAGGAATAATCGCCAATAAGAGATTAATAGGATCTTTAAAGATCAATTTCAGCGAGAGTGGCAGTATTTTCACTTCATTCATGGTCACACCCTATTCGGCATTTTTCTGATAATTTTTGAAACGAAAATTAAAAAGCTCAGTAAAGTCACTTAATACGGACTTATCCCCTTGCGGAATACGGCCAACAATTTCTTCTAATTCTTCCCAATCCAGATACTTGTAAACCAGATCAGTTAAAACATGAAGTTCGTGGCAACGTTGTAGTTTTTGACGGGCCTTGAAGATCATTCCCTGGGCACCAATCAAATTGGAATTGCGATAATGAATACAAGCCGCCGCTATTTGGATAACGGCCCAATAAACATTGCGAGCATTGTCATTACGATCCTCCATCCAAATATCTTCCAGGGCCTCGTGACACTCCCAATATTTTTGCTCATTGAAAAGAGCAATTCCCTCTTCCATCTTTGACAGATGTTCAGGAGAGAATTGCCCAAAAGTATATTGCACCTTAGAAACCACCAAGGATATTTAGACCAGAGTCTACGTAAAGAACTTGTCCTGTTACTCCTCCTGAAAGGTCAGAGGCCAGGTACACAGCTGCTCCACCACAATCCTCTGGAGTCACGTTTCTCTTCATTGGAGAGATCTCTTCAACTTGGCTAAGAAGAGTTCTGAAGCCCGAAATACCAGAAGCAGCGAGAGTTTTAATTGGTCCAGCAGAAATACAGTTAACTTTAATTCCACGAGGTCCTAGATCATAAGCAAGGTAACGAGTAGAAGCTTCTAAAGCTGCCTTCGCCACACCCATGACGTTATAGTTTTTAACTACTTTCTGTGACCCGTAGTAAGTCATACTGATAATAGATCCACCGTCATTAAGAAGATCATGAAGAGAATCAGTCACTCCTACTAATGAGAAAGCAGAGATATCACAAGCAAGAGCAAAACCTTTGCGGCTCGTGTGAAGGAATTCACGGCTTAAGTCTTCTTTATCAGCAAAGGCCAGCGAGTGAACGATAATATCAAACTTACCCCACTTCTCCTCAATTGTTTTTCTCATTGCTGGATAGTGATCATCATTTGTTACATCAAGTTCAAAAATAAAGTCAGCACCCACTTCTTCTGCAAGTGGTTCAACACGCTTTTTGATAGCATCATTCATATAAGAAAGTGCAATGCTGGCTCCATGTTCTTTGAAAGCTTTGGTAATTCCCCAAGCAATGGAACGATCATTGGCCAAGCCCAGAATAAGTGCTTTTTTACCTTCTAGAAGTTTCATAAATCCTCACTTTTTAAATTACCGATAAAACTACCTTACAATTCACTCAAGGATCAAGCACTTCCTGAAATAAAGCTCTAAAATGTCAACGAACAAGAAAACTCAGGCCAAATATTGAAATTTTTTTTAACAAATTTCTCCTTTACGCTCGAATAAATGACTCAATTTTATAGACAGATATTTCCTGTGTTAGATTAGCAAGAGTAAGATAAAAATCGATCAACTTTATCGGTCTTGAGGAATGCTTCCCCAATCTAAATTTTCAAGGCACTCTCACCTTAATTCTTCCTCTTGAAATTATCCTTCTTAAACTTCATTATGGCCTTTCATCCCAACTATCAGTAGAAAGGAGAAAACAATGCGTACATTCAGTTTTATATTTTCAGTATTATTCCTCGCTTCATGTGGAGGAGGCGGTGGAGGCGGTAGCTCAAGTTCTCCGGCAAAAAATTCAAACACCCCTTCTAAGGTATCTGCAGAGGAAATCAGCTTACACGGTAACGTGCCTCAAGCAGCAGAAACTTTTGATATTAAATTGAACCTAAAAGGTTTTAAAGAAAATCATAAAGAAAAAATTGAAGAAGCTAAAGAGCTTAT
>DATGND010000350.1:0-3743 GCA_035306925.1 Bacteriovoracaceae bacterium
AGATCTTCTTACTCAAAGAATGCAGCTTCATGAAAAAACGGCCTGGATGCTCCGAAGCTTACTTGAAGAATAATCAACGTCAGGGGGCTTCGGCCCCCCTCAATGAGCAGAGCAACAAGGGGGACTATAAACTTCTGCTACTTAGCTTCTGTCTCTTAAGTTATCCTCTTGATTAAAGTAAAAACATTCTAGATAACTTTTACAAAGACTAACCTACCGCCAGATATATTTCTTATCATCATCTCATTCATAAAAATGAGGATTAGATGAAATCGAAAGCATTATTCTTACTTCCATTAGTACTACTTATGTCTTGTGGTAAAGACCGTGTAAATTCATATAACAAGTCAAAAGAGATCGGCCAAGTCAAAGAAGCGACTTCCTCTTATGGAGTGGTAAGAAGAGAGATCGATATAACCTCTTCCAAAGATTTAGATGATCATCAGTTTGTTAGAAACTATCTTTCATCTTTTAATCATAGAACCATTGAAATCAAGCTTTCCAATGAACAAACTCTGGGAGCCGATTGCTTTGCTAATTCAAAAGAAACCAGAGTCACGACTTTTAAAAAAAATAATGAGTTACTAGAAGTAAGTGTAAAAATAGGCAATAAAGTAACAGAAAAAGTCATAGTGACATGTCCCATTCTCGAAGACTCTAAATTAGAGCTAAGAAACTTTGAAATTCATCCAGACCTCATTCTTAGTAATGAAACCAATCAACAAATACGCTCCCAGGCCAATTCTGATAAGTACTATGATCACGTTTATATAGGTCCTGGTGTGACCTTTATTTATAACTACTACTTAACCATCAATGCGAAGAAACTGATCTTTCATGATAGTGTGATCAGAACATTCCCCTCAAATCAGTTGTACCTAGCCAAGTCATATATAAAACTAAGTCTGAATATTTAGAAAGTGTTGGCCACTTAAGATTCGAATCAGAAAAATAAAAAAGGAGGGGCTTCCCCTCCCTTTTTTTAAATCTTCTCACTTTCAGCAAAGAAATTCAGAGGCTGTCTCACATCCACAACCCCGCCTCCTTTCGGTTTTGGGAATTCAATGAGACTAAGTACTTGCCCCATACATCCAATTCCTTTACTAGAAAAGCGGGCATCCTTGGCCTTGATGTTATGTTTAGACACTCGTCCTTGAGGTCCAATAGTGAAATTCAGATCAATAACTCCTTTGATTTTATCTGAATTTGCAATCAACTCCTGCTGATAGCAGTGTCTGAACTGAGGAATATATTCTCTAAGAATCCTTCTTAATAACTCTGGGTCCATAGAACCAAGAACAACTGTTTTAGGTTCTAAGTAAGATGAATCAAAACCTGCCTTAGAAGCTAATCCCCGAGACCCAAAAGATGCGGAACCACTTCCACTCTTATCACTTCCGTTAAGTCGAGAAACTCCAACATCTGCTCCTGCTACCATCACGCCATCATTAGCTGAGCCGGTATTAAAGGTAGTGTCATTAAGTTTTGCACGGGACACTCCTGTATCTTTAAGAGAAGGAGCATCGGCAGTTAAAGATCCCATCGCTACACTGGATTTGAACTCATAAGCTTTAACCTCTGGAGCCTTGGGAGCTGCAGAGTTCTGTGGAGAAGCATTCTTTGCTACCACTTTTTGTTGGGCCGAAGCCTGAGCGTATTCCACCTTGTTTGGATTTTGTTGTGTTTCCTTATGTCCTGTATTTTGTGTTTGAGAAGTGATTTCCTGTGCAGCAACTTCACTTTTATTTTGAGACTCAATAGAAACAGGACTTGGAATTGTATAAACGATGGCCACATCATCTTTTATTTCCTCTACCTTATCTTTGACGAAGAATAAAAGTAGGAGCATAGGAAAGAAGACTGAAGCAAAGACCTTACCACTTTGCTTATAAAATTCTTTGTCTCGATAGAGAAATGGAATACTCCCAACAGAAATCGCCTTATCAACCAAACGTAAAGAGATCTGCTCTGCACCTGCCGTAAAGAAAGTTGCCTCGTCCAGATTAACAGAGGTAGGGCTTATTAATCCATCGACAGCTCTAAAGGAGAGGTTTCCACTCGAGACAGAAAATAAAGCTTCATTCTTAATCGTATGAAATGGAATTTCCTTTCCTAAACGATACTCACCATCTTTAAGATTAAGATAGGTCATGTCTAGAATAAGACCGTTCATGTAGGTAATAACTTCTAGACGTTTGTCATTAATCTTATGAACAACATCCAATGCCTCCTGACCTGAATCAAGCTCAATATAGGATTGAACAGAGTCAGGATTGATTAGTTCAGGAAGAGTCGTCAATGGTCTGAAATGTGACTCATCGAAGACAATATTACAAAAGTCACCATCGATGAAAACCAGTCCCTCTTCTTCCGGAATCTCAGGAGCGCTGATATCATGAATGACATTTTGTAAATGAGAGTCCTCATCGGCCAGTGCCGCCACGTTCTCCCCGATCATTTCAACCGTGAAGCTGAGATTTCCAAAACTAAGAATATCCCCATGCCCAATGAATCCGTCCTGGATTCGCTGGCCGTTAACAAAGATCCCCGCGTGAGAATAAAGGTCTTTAATTAACAGTCCTTCATTATCCTTAATATATATAAGAGCATGGTATGAGGACACGAAGTCCTCATGCACTTGAATGTCACAAGTTTCGCTGGAGCCGATGAGAATCTTTCTCTTCGTTATCTTCAGCGCTTCAGGATATCTTTGATCAAGACATCTCAGTTGAATATCAACCTGTTCAACCTTGGTTGCCATAACTATTTCCCTTTCGTTTGAACTGAAACTGTGTCAGAGATCGAATCTCTGAAACTTTCTAGCTCCTTAATGCTACTCGGCTCTCGAGTTCCAAGAACTTTCTCGGCCCTGTTGAAGTCTTTCACGAGAGTTAAGTACCAGGCATAAAGAACAGATACATCTGAACGCTTGAGACTAAAGTCTGGAAGCTTATTAAAAAGTACTCCAGCAGACTTGAGATCATTCTTTAATAGGTAGATTCGAGCATTAATAACAATGAAATCGATATCCGAAAGGTTCTTATAACTCTCAACTAAGTTTTGGGCCTGATCAATCAGATTAAAATCAAGATAAAGTAATGCTAGGTTATATCGAGGCACCTTTAACTTATTATCTGTCTTGATACTATTAAGAAAAAGCTCTTGAGCAATGGACCAATTCTTTTGCTCTAAAGCAATGATCCCCAGATTGTTATAGGCAATGCCTTTGATACGACTGTTTTTAGTTTCATTAAGGGCCAACTGATAATAAAACTCTGCTTGAGAAAACTTTTTAGAGAGAAAATAACAATTTCCTATTTCAATCCAATAATGAGAATCCGTTCTTCTTTCATAGAAGGCATTCTTCAATGCTTGAAGGCCCTCTTCCACTTGTCCTTGATAGCAAAGAGCATTTGCACTACTGAGATTTGTTAGACGTTCCTGATCCCATCTCATAATAGATTCTTCTTTGAGAGAATCCCATTGAGCAACAGGAATTGTTCTATTCAACGTCTGCCGATGCGAACAGGAAACGAGAAAAAGAATTGAGAGTAATAATATTGGTCTCATGAACTACCTACCTTCCATTACCAGACTTAAAGGACCACTCAGGTTAAGTTTTTGCGACTTAACTAGTTTTTGAGTCACTGGAGTAAGAGTTTTCATACTCCTAATGGCCTTATGAATCTGTTCATCGAATCTTTTGTGAGTAACGAAGAACTGACCGGACATCTTATCCATAG
>DATGND010000351.1:0-21788 GCA_035306925.1 Bacteriovoracaceae bacterium
GATAAAATTTTGATAATAGATTTTATTGCCGTTACTAAAACAATAGGTAGAAAAATCAACTTCTCGTGAGTGTAGATTCTCCGCAATCAAAGGAAAGTCTGTTGCTTTTAATTGGGAAAGTGACTTATGTCCTTTACCTGAAACTCCTGAAAAGCTTTTGAAAATATAATGTGCTTTCTCATCCAGGAGCTCTAAGTCTGATTCATTTTTAAGGATTCTTCCGTAATTCTCCTCTAACGCCAAGGCTATTTCTAAACTGGTCTTTTTGGAGTTAAGAAATCTTTCTACTTCCAGATTTGTTAAATCTCCCCACCAGTTCCTTAGCCGATTACTTTTCTTACAAAGCTTGGGTCTTTGTCCCGTGTAACGTTCGATGTGAGATAAATAGGATTCATCGTAGCTTTGAACATTTTGAACTTCCTCATTTAGCCATAACCCCAGAAACTCCAGTTCTCTAACCATCTTCAAGGAAGGTTTTTGATGAAATAGAACTGACTCATAATCAGTGTTAACGATGACACTCATTTAAATTTTTCTTTTGGTTACACGGAAAGGATCTTCATAGTTTGAAAGATGATTGATGAAGTCACTATCCCCCATAGCTTTTTCATGAAGAAGAGGATCGAAATTAATACCTTTAGATCTTGCTGGAGTTAATGGCCATGGAAGAGAGTCTAAATAGTATTGCCAGAGACTTTTATCTTCCCGCCATTTTTTTAGCCAATAACTTCCCAGGGCCACATGAGAGATTTCATCTTCTAAAACCACATCTAAAATTTTAGCGGTTTTTGAATCATCAAAAGAAAGGAAGACATTACGATAATATTGGGCAAAATCCAGGTTTGCAGCTTCAAAGGTCAAGGCCATTACTGAAAAGTATTGCCCTAAATTTTTAATGCCCGACATTTGTCTCCAGAAAAAATCATTAAGAGGGAAATCACCAAATTCAAAGCCCAACTCATTGATCCGATTCACATAGAGCTTAAAATGCTTTTGTTCATCTTTTAAGGCTGTAAAAATACCTTTCTTAACCTTAATATCTTCTTCTGTTTTATGAGGAAATAATAAAAGGGCGGCGGCCATCATTTCGATAGCGAGTAGCTCATGATTAGCAAATGAATGAAGGGCCATGGCCTTCTTCTCTGTAAGTCGAAGGCTATCCTTTTTGGGAAACTTGAGTTGTTCAGAAGAAAATTTTAACTTTTCGTGACGAGAAGGATACTTAGGTAGTTCATACTCCGACCAGTCATCCCAAGAAAAGCTCTCCACTGAAAGTTTTTGCTCAAGGGTCTCCCCTTCAAGAATATTTCTAAAATAATCCTTATACGAAATCATAACTAGCGATGTTTTCTAAAAGCTGCTGCTGCGTTTTTCTTATCTCCTGATTTTTTCTTAAAACCAGATTGTGATGGGGATTGAGATCCCTTGCTTTTTCTCCCTCCCTCAGAAGATCGAGAAGATGTTTTTTTTCCTTTAAAAGGTCTTCTCTCTCTTTTCTCTCTATTGTCGCGACCTTCTGAAGGTCTCTCAAAGCGAGGTCTGCGTACAAACTTTCTAGCGGCAAAACATTCATCACAGATATTAAACTTGGCATTGGCCGGCATGTTCACACCACAGCTCGAGCAAGTCTTGGCTATCTTATCAGAAAGAAGCTCATTAAGTTTTTCAATGGCCTTTGATTTATTCTCTAAAAGCTTATCAACATCATAAGAGAAGTTTTTATTGGCAAAATGCCGTGATAACCACTGATAAAGTTCTACACACTTAATAGATGTTTCAAGATAATCAATATTATCGGAAGTCACATCTATCGGTTCGTTCATAATCAATTGATCATTTACATAGTGGTTTAAAATCCACATGTAATATTGAACGTGCTCAATAAGACCAAGGTTTACCGGAGCACAGGCAAATCCAAAAATTTCTGCATAACTTAATTTGTTATTCTCATCTGCCGCTTCCACCAGCTCTGCAAGCTCGATCATCTCTTTCATATCCACACAATAAAATGGCTTCTGAAAAGTCATCGTATTGAATAGACGCAAGAATTCTGAAAGAGAAAGACTTGGTAGAGAATTTGCTTCTAAGGCCTGGTTTACACTCTTATAAATTTCAAGGTCAGGTCCTACCATGGCCTTATCACTTTGACCCAAGTGATGGGCGAGAGCTTCTTTTAAAGTGTTCAGCCCATCTTCTACTCGGTTAAGAGTCGTTACTGTTCCAACTGGAAAGCGTCCATAGCGTCCGGCACGACCGGCAATTTGTTTTATTTCAGAATAGGAAAGAGGATACTCTTTGTTATCCACAAATTTTGAAAGAGCAGAGAACACAATTCGTTTAACCGGAAGATTCATTCCCATGGCGATGGCATCAGTACTCACCATGATATCAGTTTCACCCACATCAAACTTTCTGGCCTGCTCACGACGAACCTCTGGTGAAAGTCGTCCATAAACAATAGAGACCTTAAACCCAAGCTCTTCCAAATCAGCTTTGTATTTAAGAGCATTACGTCTAGAGAACACAATAAGAGCATCATTTTTCTCAAGCTGAGTTAATGGAATCTGATGATTCATCACATTGAGTTCTGTCTTACGGGTATATTCTTTAATCTCTAGAGTATCACCTGTCAGCGTAAGAATCTTTTTGACCAGTTCTAAAACTGAATGATCTCCGCAAAGGTGAACTTCATCCGCTTGTATATTAATGAGAGCACGAGTCCATGCCCATCCCCTTTGAGGATCAGTAAGCATCTGAATCTCATCGATCACACAACAATCAAAACGGGTTTGTAATTTTGCCATCTCGATGGTCGAAGAGAAGTGAGTAGCATCAGGAACCTCAATAACTTCTTCCCCTGTAAGAAGTGTTGTCTTCGCCCCTTTACTATTCATCGTATCGAAAAGTTCAGAAGCCAGAAGCCTTAGCGGAGCTAGATAACAACCGGTTTTAGCTTGTACTAAAGACTCAATAGCATGATAGGTCTTCCCTGAGTTGGTAGGCCCCATGTGATAGATAATTTTACGATTAATACGACGAGCTTCTGTATGAAGCCAGAATTGACCGAGATATTCTCTTAAAATGGTTGCTGAAATATCTTTTCTTTTGAGGGCCATAACAGCGCCCACGAAACGGTCAAATTCTTTACGAAGTAAACCTTCCCCCTTCCACATTCCTGTTTCAAGTTGCAGAAAGAAGCGATCATATTCATCACTGGAAATCATTTCAGGCTTTAGTCCTTTCTCGACTAAAAGAGTGTTGAAGAAAACTTTCAGTTTTTCTTTGTACACTTTCCCTAGTTCAGAGTTTGAACCAAATTTCTGTCTAAAGTGATGCTTAACTTCGTTTTCAAGTTTATTCACCGATGAGCGCTTTAGCTTGTTTCGCATCTGATGAAAGTTCTTATCCAGATCTTTTTTCAAATGAAAAACGGCGCCGGCAATATCACCGATTCTTCTTACAAGTACCCAGTCATGAAGTTTTTCTTCAGTCTTATCAATCAGGTCAGTCTGGAGCTTGAAAACATGCTCTCGCACCTGCGTCCGATAATCACCCAAACACTGACTACATTGACATTTAAGTTCCTTGTCATTGATTTTGAGAGTGAACTTCTCTTTTAATAGTTCTTGAGAAGCTTTATGATTTTCAATTTTATCGTTAATCAAGGCCCTTACTAACTGTGGGTAACTTGAAACTAAATCCGTACTAAATTGACCATCAACATAAAATCCATACTGTTCTTTAAGTGGAAATAAATAATCATCCACCAAAGCGATTTCGATAATAGCTTCGCGATCAAAAAGTTCAGCACACTTACCGAAGGCCCTATCCAGAACCTGCTCCAAGGAAGGAAAATCATCCAACACCTCTTGAGTATAAGAAGCAATGGATTCCAGGACATCTATAATAAGCAGGGCATCTTCTATGGGACGGATGCTTGGTGATTCCTCATCAAGCACCCCGGTTTGAATCAAGGCCTTTCTTGAAATTTCTAAATTTTCTCGTATATCTTTGTAAAGTTTCTCTATTTGATTACTCAAAGTTCTCCAATGGTTAGTTCGCTAATTCAACAATATAAGATAAAGCGAGTTTCGCAAATTTAAGAGCGTGTTTAGCATCTCCGCCCGCTGTTTGCAAAGTATCATGAGCGGAATGAATTTTCTTGTTCGACTGAGACATCGTCGCTTCATGAGGCATAGAAGCTGGGTATCCTTGTCCGCTCCAAGAAGCATGATCAGAACAAGCGTAACCACAACGAGAATATCCCCAAGGGACTTTCACATATTCATCAATTAGCTGACCTAAAAACTCATTTTGAGCCGCATTAGTATAATCACTCATCATGACAATATCTTTATCCGGAGTCCCCTTAAAAAGGGTCATATCCAGTTGAACAACCCCAACTACGTTTTTATTTTCTCTTTTAAATTTCTGAGCAATTTCTTTAGATCCAATAAGTCCAACTTCCTCTGCAGCATAGGCCATGAACATAACAGTTTTTTTAGGTTTAAAACCATTGTTCATCAACACGCGGAAAGTTTCCGTCATGGTTGCAATTCCTGAAGCATTATCATCTGCTCCTGGAGCTGTAGCATTAGCGCCTCCCCAGAATCCACCAATCGAATCTGCATGTCCTCCAACAATCACAATATCCTGAGGCTGCTCACTTCCTGGGATAGTAATGATGATCGATGGCTGTGGAGTTGATCTATGTTCAAAAAGTTCAACACTCACATCATTTCGATGGGCCGCTAATTTTGCCCACTCATCTCTAATGTATCGAGAAGATTCAAGACCTGTTTTCGATTTATGATGGCGAGTTTTAAAGCTAGAAAGATTGATGATCATTTCTCTAATCTTCATTTCTTCTAACTGTGGAAGAAAATAGTTCACTCGAGATTGTTGATTAATTTGGTAATCGGAGAAAACTGCCGATTTTGCAAAATACATCTCACCTTGATATGAAATAACATCAAAGGCTTCTTCATAAGATTCATGAGCAATAAAACCACCGCAACGATTTAGATTATGGTGAATCACATCTGAAAGCTGCTCAATTTCCTGAGAAGTTAATTTAATAATACTCGCACCTTGAGCAGAGTGAAGAGATTTATATCCATTAGACAATTGTGGTCTAATTTGTGCTAAAACATCATTATCTACTGTAACCCAAAAGTCTTCTGCCAAAGCATTGCCGGTAATAGCGAGAGTTGCCATACAGGCAAAAGCGAGTTTTTTCATTTTTTGTTCATCCTTGTTCAAGATTGCCTGATATTATTAACACATAGAATGAACTTAAATGGGAAGTAAAACTTATCAAACATTATCTCAAACCCGAGGAAAACATGACGAAACCCACCTTATGTAATCTACTCAATATCGACTTTCCGGTCATCATGGCCCCAATGTTTTTAGTAACTAATAAAGAAATGGTGATCGAAGCCTGTAATTCAGGGATTGCCGGGTGTATTCCCGCTCTTAACTTCAGAACAATTCCTGAGTTGGATCGCGCTCTCAAAGAAATGAAGGACAAAACAAAAGGTCCTGTGGGAGTTAACATCATCGTTAATAAATCGAATGTTCTGGCCAAGAAACATCTCCACACTTGCCTCGATAATGGAGTTGATTTCTTCATTACTTCACTTGGCTCCCCTGAGGAAGTGATCAAAGAATCAAAAAAACAAGGTGTTAAAGTTTTTTGTGATGTCATCGAGAGTGAATACGCAAAAAAAGTCGAGGGGCTGGGAGCAGATGCAGTTATTGCAGTTAACTCTGGGGCCGGAGGTCACTTAGGAAATATTCCTGCCTCCATTCTCGTTCCTCTCTTAAAGAAAAACTGTCAAATTCCTGTCATCTCCGCTGGTGGAGTCGGTACCGGAGAAGGAATCCTTGCTATGCTTGCTCTGGGAGCAGACGGACTCTCCATTGGTTCCCCTTTTATTGCCTGTAAAGAATCACAAGTAAGTGATCAGTACAAACAGGCCTGTATCGATTATGGTGCAGAAGATATTGTTGTTACCACCAAACTCTCAGGAAGCCGATGTACGGTGATCAACTCTCCATACCTTAAAAAAATTGGAACCGATCAAAACCCTGTCGAGAAATTCCTGAATAATAACAAACAGCTAAAAAAATATGCCAAAATGTTGACGTATTACAAAGGAATGAAGCTTTTAGAGAAAGCTGCCTTTAGCGCTAATTATAAGAGTGTTTGGTGTGCAGGAAGTTCTATTGAATTCACCGAAGAGGTTCGTCCGGTAAAAGACATCATCACCAACTTAAGAGAAGAGTACCAAACGGCTAAGATGAATCTTCAAAAAGTCATGGAGTCACTATGAAACTTGCCTATAAGGCCATTGATTATTTTTTACAAAATCCTTCGGACTTAAACCTTGTTGCTCTCAACAAGATTCTCACTCTGGGCATTCCTTTCAATGCTCCCCATGGCTTTAAAATCAAAAGGATTGATGATGAGTGTGTGCAGATTGATCTTCCTCATAAGAAGCTCAATCAAAATCACTTAGGAGGAGTCCATGCTTGTGCCATAGCAACTCTCGGAGAATTCTGTGCCGGACTTTCGATTCTCAAACATTTCGGAATCAGTCAGTATCGCCTCATTATGTCCGAACTCAATGCTCAGTACACCTATCAAGCAAGAAAACATCTCACAGGAAAATGCATTCAGCATTTTGATCAGGAACAAGTTCGAAAAGATTTAGAAGCAGAAGGAAAAAGCAGTCAAACACTTAAGACTATTATTTATGATCTTGATGGCCAGGAAGTCGCCGTTGTGACAACCACCTGGCAGATCAAAAAATGGGGTCTTGTTAGAACCAAACCTCTATAATGGACTTAACGAGGAAAGAGAAGAAGTAGGCCAGAGCAAAAGTATAACCTACCATCACCCAAGGCCATTTATAGCTTTGGGTTTCTCTTTTAAGAATGGCAAAAGTTGATATACATTGAGGCGCAAAGATAAACCACACCATCAATGCCATCAGAGTACCGATTCCAAATTCGTTCACCAGAACTTGTGACATACTTTCTTCAAAGTTCTCTACCTCTTCATCAATAGCAAATACCATTGATAAAGCACTCACCACCACTTCCCTTGCTCCGATAGCAGGAATAAGTGCAGTGGTAATTCTCCAGTCAAAACCAAGAGGCTTAAATACCGGCTCAAAAGTTCTTCCAATCATTGCAGCATAAGAATCTTCAATGGTTGCTTCTCCGTTATGCTGAGGAAATGAGATCAAGGCCCATACCACCATACTGATAATAAGAATGATTCCACCGGCTTTTTTAAGGAAGATCTTCCCTTTATTCAGCATCACCATGATCAAGTTTTTAATCTTAGGAATGCGATAAGGAGGAAGCTCCATTAACAGCATTGATGGAGAAGTTTGAGGTAAATATTTTTTAAAAACAAAAGCCACAAGTAAAGCCGAAACAAATCCAATCGCATAAAGAGCGAATAACACTAATCCTTGAAGGTTTAATCCCAGAATTGAAATACTTGGAACAATCGCTCCAATCAGAACCGCAAAAACCGGAAGCCTTGCTGAACAAGTTGTGAGAGGAATCACCAGCATCGTAATGAGACGATCTTTAGGATTATCAATTACCCTAGTTGCCATGATTCCAGGAATGGCACAAGCATGGGAAGACAGAAGAGGAAGTACCGCTTTACCAGGAAGTCCAAGTTTTTTCATCAACCCATCCAGCAGGAAAGTTGCGCGACCTAAATATCCAATATCCTCTAAGAACTGAATCATTAAAAATAGGATCATAATCTGAGGAAGAAAAACGAGAACGCCTCCCACTCCACTGATAAGACCATCGACAATTAAGCTTCTTAAAATATCATTTCCAATTAATGGAGCAAGCCCTTCACCTAACAAGCCGAAGAAAGCCTCAACTCCATCTTGCAGAGGAGCGGCCCAAGTAAAGATCAGTTGAAATGTGAGAACCAAGATAGCAATTAGACTAATCACTCCCCAGACAGGATGAAGTAAAATTCTGTCTACTCTCTGAGTAAGGGTATCTGGCTTAAGAGGAGAAATGACGACATCTTTTAGAATGGAGTCCACTTCATTGAAGACATCTGACACGTACTCCACTGAGCGGAATAATTTTTGATGGCCCGGAGTTAATTCAATTTCCACTTTACCATCGTCAGAAGAATTAAAGAGATATCTTTTTAATTCTTCAACACCTTCTCCGGTAGCAGCACTAGTAGGAATAATTCGTGCTCCTAATTTACTGGAAAGTTTATCTAAATCGATTTCTAATCCTCTTCTTCTTGCTTCATCAATAAGATTGAGAGCAATAAGGAGTGGATATCCTAACTTTTTTAATTGAACCGCTAAAAATAAAGAACGATCCAGATTAGTTGCATCTAAGACGAGAACAAATAAATTAGCGGCTACTTCTTTTTGTTTTTGTAGAAGGAAATCTTTGGTCACTTTCTCATCAAGAGTGGTTGCATCCAAAGAATAAATTCCCGGTAAATCTACAACCTCTCCAATCACCTTCCCTTGATATTTCATCGAAGCTGATTTCTTCTCAACCGTAATTCCAGAGAAGTTGGCCACTCTCTGAAAACTTCCTGTTAGTTTATTAAATAAAGCCGTTTTACCTACGTTGGGCATCCCAACTAATGCAACTTTTAAACTCATAGAGCTTCCTCAACTTGTACTTTTTTGGCTTCTTCCAAAGAGAGAGCAATTCTTCTCCCTTTAATTTCAACTAAAATAGGAATTTGAAAGTAAGGAGCCTTTTGGATAAGAGTGACGGGTTCGTTTTTTATAAAACCCAGATGCATCAACCTGGACTCAACAGGACCTAGTTCTGTTTGATCCGCTTGGACACCATGAATTATCAACTTTTTATTTAGGGGGGCTAAATCTAATGTCATCATAGGGTTTGATATATCAAACCAACCCCAAGTCTGACAATCATTTTGAAAAAAAAGACATGGTTTCTATTTATCTCTTGGTATGCTATCCATGCATTAATAATTCAGTATGGAGTATCAGATGTTAACAAGAGCTATTGCCCTTATTCCCTTTATACTTTTTAGCCTCAATACTTGGGCGTACACGAAGGGAAAGACCTACAAAATAACTATCCTTCACACTAACGATCACCACGGAAGATTCTGGCCCAATAGAGATGGGGAATATGGGATGGCCGCTCGGGCAACTCTTATTAAAGAACTACGTGAAGACGTGAAAAAGAATGGAGGCTACTCTCTTCTCCTTTCTGCAGGAGATATTAATACCGGTGTTCCTCATTCGGATTTGCAGTTTGCAGAACCTGACTTTAAAGGAATGTCCCTTCTTGGTTACGATGCCATGGCCGTAGGTAACCACGAGTTTGATAATCCTCTAGAAACTCTTTTCCAACAACAGCGCTGGAGTAATTTCCCTTTTCTCTCGGCCAACATCTATTACAAAGACACTCAAAAGCGTCCCTTTAAATCTCACCACTCATGGACATTTGATGATTTAAAAATAACGGTATTTGGTCTGACTACCGAAGATACTCCTCTGAAAACCAATGCAATTAATACTGCCAAGTTAAACTTTGTTCCTTCTGTGGAAGAAGCTAAAAAGCTTGTTCCAAAACTAAGAAAAGAAAGTGATATCCTTATCGCTCTTACTCATACAGGTCACTATGTAGACGAACAACATGGCGCTAATGCTCCTGGGGATGTGACCCTTGCTCGTCAAGTTTCAGGCATTGACCTTATCGTTGGTGGACACACACAAAAACCTCTCTTTAAACCAGATATTCAAAACAATACGATTATTGTTCAGGCCTATGAATGGGGTAAGTATGTAGGTCGAGTGGATCTAGAGTTTTTAGATGGAAAGTTAACTCTGAAAAATTATGAGTTAATTCCAGTGAACTTAAAATCTTCTACGAAGAAAATTCCTGAAGATAGAAGAATCAAAGCTTTCCTTCAAACATTCCAGGATCATGGAAATAAGCTTATCAAGAAAATGAATAGCAATTTACCAAATAGCAATGTTGACCTTGGACATGCTGAAGTTGAATTCATTGGAAGACGTGAAATTGTACGCTTTCAAGAAACTAATCTTGGTAACCTCATTGCGACTGCCTTTAAAACTGAATTAAAAACAGACATCGGAGTCATGAATGCAGGTGGAATGAGAGATACCCTCTACCCTGGAAAAATCAAGCTTGAAAGCATTCTTACGATTCTTCCTTTTAAGGGCCAGATCGTTGTGGCCCATTTAAAGGGAGATAAATTAAGAGAATACCTTGAGCATGCTATCTTCAACCTCCTTCCTGGATCAGGAAGTTTCCCTCATATCAGTGGGGTTACAGCTGAAGCTGATGTTGAGATGAAAAGATTAAATAACCTACGTATCAATGGTGAAGAGCTAAAGAACGATAAAACCTATTCCATTGCTCTTCCTGAATTCGTGGCCAAGGGTGGAGATAAGTACATTCCTTTAGAATATGAGGTTAAAGACGCTCTCGATGCCATTGTGGTTCAGAACTTCCTCATTAAGAAGAAGGGTCTGAAGGCTCAGGATTTTGCTCCTCATCACTACATTAAAAATCGCCCGTAATTCCCGACTGTCTTGCTACGGTGCTATTCCGTAGCAAGATTTCCACTTCTTTAATACACTATTTCTAAGACAAATCCTTGCTAAGGATAGGCATGGTATCTTTCTTTCTGATTTTTTACTCTCTTCTAGGCTGGAGTCTCTCCACACCTTTTGCGGAATCCTCTGCACGTGGCGAAGTAGTCCAAAAAACCCATTACCTCATTAACTATAATGAAGACCATGAGGTCGCGAATTGGGTTGAATATACCTTAGAAAGAGAGTCCTTAAGAAACTGCGCCTCCAGAAGAAATGACTTCCGGCCTGATCCCCAGGTCTCTACCGGTTCGGCGACCTTAGCTGATTATAGAAGAAGTGGATTTGACCGCGGTCATCTGGTTCCTGCAGGAGATATGAAAATATCTCGAAGGGCCATGAGTGAAACATTTTTCATGTCCAATATGACTCCCCAGCCAGCTCGTTTTAATCAGGTTCAATGGAATCACTTAGAAAACTTAGTAAGGGCCTGGGCCAGCAAGTATGGAAAACTTTGGATTATCACCGGCCCCGTTCTCCATGATCGTCTTCCGACTATTGGGCAGGACAATCGCGTCAGTGTCCCGGAAGAGTACTTCAAAGTCCTATTACGAAAAGAGAATCAGGAATATAAAGGAATTGCTTTCCTCGTTCCTACCAGTGTTCCTCATCGCAATCTCTCCCTCTATACTCTCTCTATCCGAGAGCTTGAAAACTACACTCAAATCAATTTCTTTTCATTTATTGATCAGGAACAAGAACATATTGAAGAAGTTAGGAATTTAGCTGACTGGGATTTTTCTGCGAGGTTTGAATATCTTCCGTGTTTACTAGAGGAAGTTCGATAACAAAAGTTGTATTAGCGCGGGAAGGGTCATAATAGATTTTCCCTCCATGTTCTTCCACAATTCCTTTCGAAATAGATAGTCCAAGTCCTGTTCCTTCCCCAACTTCTTTAGTAGTAAAGAAAGGCTGGAAAAGCTTTTGTTGAGTAGCAAAGTCAATACCTGATCCGGAATCGCTAACTTCGATAATAAGATAGCCATTTCTTTCTAGAAGTTTCACTTTAATCCAAGGATGATTTTGATCACTGACTGCATAGAAAGAGTTGTTAATCAGATTCAGAATCACTTGGGATATTTCTATAGGACGACAAAGGATATCGTGTGCTCCTTCACTCTCATCTATCAACTCAAGTAGAATACCGTTGTTATAAATTCGCTCCTGACAAATATCAAAGGTATCTTCAATGATACGAATGATTGAATAGACGTTTTTTTCATCCATCGAAGACTCTCGAGAAAAACGTTTCATTCCATTAACAATTCTTGAAATTCTTCCGACAGTCACATCCATTTTTCCAAGATAAAGATCTAAAATTTCCTTATCTAAAGTCCCACGATGATGGTGACGTTTAATGAGATCCAGATACCCTTTAATGATACTCAAAGGATTATTAATCTCGTGAGCGATACCTCCGGCCATCTCACCTAGAGCAGATAGTTTAGAAGCATGAGAGAGCTTCATCTCCGTTTCTTTTTTACTGGTAATATTCTCAAGCATGATCACTACACCGCAGATAAGTCCATCTGAATCTCTCCACGGTTTAATTAACCAGCGTATCCACAAAGAAGTCCCATCACACTCCAGACACTCCTCATCGCTTTGAAGAGAAACCCCATCGAGAACTTTTTTAAATAGCCCCATCCAGTCTCGGGAATGAAAAGGCCTATTAGGAACATAAGTATCGGGGTCAATATAATCACTCCACTCTTCTACCCAACGATTACTATAGGCTACCATATTTAGGTCTCTATCAAGCATCGCCATTGGAGAGGGAATAGATTGAATCATAGATTTTAATTGAGCTTCTGAAACAGAAAGATCTCGCTCCCAGTGTACAAGGGCGGTGATGTCAAAGTTCATCCCTGCGAGTTTTTCCGGTCCACCGTCCTTATCCCGAGTAAGTCGTCCCCTTTCCATACACCATTGAATACCATTCTTAGTTAATAGACGGTAACGAGTTTCGTAGTACTCACCAGAGCCAGTTCTAAAATAATTAACCTCATTAAAAACTCTTTCTCTATCATCTGGATGAACAATTTTTACAAAGTCTTCCATCGTACGAGGAAGTTCCTGTCCTTTAATACCAACTTTTTCAAACCAGTGTTTATCAAGAGATAACTCTCCAGTCTTATAATCGTAAGTCCATCTTCCCGCTTCTGCTGATTCCAAAGCAAACTCTAGATCATTATTGGCCTCATGAAGTTCTGCGATTCTTTTCTTTAAGTTGTGTTCAAGAAAGATAATTCGTTGATTCAGCTCTTTACTGTAAATCTGTCTTTTCTCTGCTTCCAAAACACGCCCGACTAAATCTGCGCAGGTCGCAACAAATATTTCATCGTGCTGTGTCCAGTTTTCTAGTTTAAAAGATTCTACACAAAGAGTTCCTACCATAACTCCATCTGAATAAATGGGAGTATCAAGTATACACATGACACTTTCTTCGTAATCTCCCAGGACCTTTTCAATTTCTTCACGATTTTTAAAGTGAACAACCCGACTTCCGGCCATCACATCCACATACGATCTTAATTTATCTGCAAAGAGAATATGACCTTGAGTAGGAGCTTTTCCCTGAATAACTGTAATTTCTTCGATTAAGGCGTTTTGATCACTTGAGAATAACCACACTCCGACGCGTGGTATATTGAGCGTTTCAGACACTTTCTTACAGATGATCTGTAAACTCTTGAAACGATTTTCCCCATCAAACAATTCTTTGTTCTGAACTAACCATGATTGAACAATAAAATAATGATGAGACTTAGGCATAAAAAAACTCAGCGTGGTTCGTTATAGATTGAACTAACACTGAGCTTTAGTAAAGTTAATATATGCTTAAGGCAGGACTCCTAGGTTATTGGAGTCCCGCGCGTTTTAATAAAGCATTAACATTCGGTTCTTGTCCTCTGAACTTTTTATAGAGTTCCATTGGATGCTCGGTACCACCCTTCTCGAGAATATTTTCTTTAAACTTACGAGCAACTTCCTTATCAAAGATACCTGAGTTCTTAAAATATTCGAAAGCGTCAGCATCAAGAACCTCTGCCCACTTGTAAGAGTAGTATCCTGCAGAGTAACCACCTGCAAAGATATGAGAGAATGAAGTTGAGGTACTTGTTCCAGGGAATGATGGAAGAAGGACGCAGTCCTTAATGGCTTCATCTTCAAAAGTCTTAATATCTTTAACATCATCTGGGTTCGCCATGTGATAGGCCATGTCCAGGAAACCAAAAGACAGTTGTCTTAAAGTTGCCATTCCCTCTAGGAAGCTTCCGCTTTTTTTAATTTTTTCAATTAAGTGTGCAGGAATTTTTTCACCTGTCTCATAGTGAACAGCGAAGAGATCCAGACACTCTTTTTCAAGCACCCAGTTCTCCATGATCTGAGACGGAAGCTCTACGAAATCCCAGAAGACGTTTGTTCCGGCCAGGTCTCTATATTTACAGTTCGAAAGAAGACCATGGAGAGCATGACCAAATTCATGATAAAGAGTAAGAACTTCATCCAGTGTTAGAAGCGAAGGCTTAGTCTTAGTTGGCTTCGTAAAGTTACAAACGATCATGATATGAGGTCTTTCAACTTTACCGCTAGAGTATGTCCCCTGCTCTTTTAATGGCGACATCCAAGCACCTTGGCGCTTAGTCGCACGCGGGAAGAAGTCAGCATAGAAAAGGCCGGTGAAGTTGTTATTCTCATCATAAACTTCATAGGTGCGAACATCTTCATGATACTTAGGCACATTATTCACTTCTTTAAAGCTTAGACCATAAAGATTGTTGGCCACTTTAAAGACACCATCGATCACATTCTCAAGCTTGAAGTACGGACGAAGCATTTCATCATCGATCTCAAGTTCTTTCTTCTTTAAGATCTCTGAGTAATAAGCAGTATCGTAAGCAGCAAAATCATTAATTCCGTCCAGCTCAAGAGCTAGCTTTTTTAATCTTTCAATATCTTTCTCGGCAAATGGCTTAGCCTTAGTCAGTAGCTCGTTCAAGAAGTCCATCACCTTTTTAGGAGACATGGCCATTCTTTCTTCTAGAACATAGTCAGCATGTGTATTGAATCCTAAAAGCTTGGCCCTTCTAGAACGAAGTTGAAGAATCTCTTTGATACACTCTTGATTATCAAACTCATTACCGAATGTTTTCTGAGCATTCATTAAGAAGAGTTTCTTTCTGAGTTCTCTATTCTTTGCATAAGTCATGAATGGAAGGTATGAAGGCATTTGTAATCCAAAGCTCCACCCTTTCTTTCCATTTTTCTCAGCTAGTTCTGCAGCTGCTTCAATAACAGCTTCAGGTAAACCTTCCAGATCATTTTTATCTGTAATATCAAGAGTAAAGTGATTAGTTGCTTTCAGAACGTTTTGAGAGAATGTTAATCCGGCCTTAGCTAGCTTCTCATCAATTTCTCTCATCTCCTCTTTTTCACTATCTGCAAGAAGAGCCCCGTTACGAACAAAGCCTTTGTAGGCCTGCTCAAGAATCATCATTTCTTCTGAATCAAGACCTTGATCATTTCTGGTTTCATAATAGGCCTTCACTTTGTGGAAGATCACAGGATCAAGAGAGATATCATTAGAGAAGCGAGTTAGAGTCTCCATCATTTCTGGAGAGATTTTTTCTAATTCATCACTGCACTCTGCTGAATGAAGATTGTAAAAAACAGAAGCAATATAATCGACTTGCTCAGTGATAAAGTTCTTCTCAGTAATAACGTGATGAAAGTCTGTTCTAGGATCTTTCTTCCAAGCTTCTAGATTATTCTTTGCCGAAGCAATCGCCTCGTTAATGGCCGGTAAAAAATGATCAGGCTTCACTTGATCTAAAGGATAAGCACCAAAACTTGCTGTTGGTTTTTGTAAAAGTAAATTCATAACAACCTCTTTTTAGTGAGAATATTGTTTGGGATAAGCCTGAAATAATTTAGCAATAGCCAGGCCCCATAAGATAAGAAATATTACCATTAATGTATTGATCATGAAAAGCGACTGGACATAAATCAATATTAACGCGATCAAAGCTTTTGAATATCGGTAAGCAAGCATGTCTGTAACATACTTTGCACCATATTTTTGAGTAGATGTGAGAGGCTGATAAAGTAATTCTTTTGCAGAGCTGAAAAATGAGTAATCACTTGCTTTTATATAAATATAAAATCCAGCGATCCCCCAAAAGCTTCCTCCAAGAGCAATCAGTAAAAGTAGGCCCACAAAGTAACTTGTTGGTATGAAGTAGTGAAAGCTCTTTTCTTTCACTCTTGTCAAAATAAAGGGAACAAAAAAGAACTGTAAAATAAGAGTTAAAAAGTTTGTCAGACTATAGAGGTGACCCAAATATTCTGTTCGCAGCTCCTTTCCTACAACACTCTTTTCAAAAGACAGGTTGAATTGGAAATCAGCAAGATTAATAACGAATTGAGTGAGAGCAACGACAGAGGCAATATAGAAAACATACTTCTTTACCTCTGGGGTAAAGCTCTTAAGTGGTGAAACTTTTTTTGTTTCTTTCTTTTCAGATAAAACATTCTGCGTTTTGAAGAAAGCAAACCCCGGTACTAAGACAAAGAAACTCGAAGCTATAATGACATTATTAATGGGGCCGGTAGAACTAAGGTAACTTGTTAAAAGTCCTCCCAGCACTCCTCCCAAACTTCCAATGGCACCAATAGGTCCAACTAATTTTTTAAACAACTCTTTATTCAGGGCCTGGTTTACAAAGGCCAGTAAGAGATGAACTTGAAGAACGATGTAAATATCCTTCCAGATAAATGGAAAGTATCCTAAAAAAGAAAGTCCGCTTAGCTGTTCCGTAAAAAGAAAGAGCAGAGAACTAAAAAAAGAAATAAGAAAAAAAACTCTCTGAACGGAAAGTCTTGCTTGAAGCCAGTTACTTAAACTGACCGCCAGTGAAAGAAAAATCACTGTCCAGAGCCAGGCCATAGGTGAAGACTTGGCACCGTAAACTTCCAAAAAGGTTGAGGTGGTTGAAGCTCGAACTAAAGGATAATTAAAGAGAGAGAAGAAATAAGAAAGCAGAAAGAAGCCCAAGCTCTCTTTCTGCTCGTAAGTAAAACCTTTAAGGGATTTTAATAGATTCATTCACTTTTAAGATAGGAGTCACCACTTTGAATTTCTTCAAACTCGTGCTGATGCTCAAACTGAGAGAAATCAAATGAAGTCGTAAAGTCGATGGCCTTATGGTTCTCGCTACATAGATTCTTCATAAATTTGAAGAAGTTTTCACGAGTCTCGGGACTCATTAAATGCTCCATTAAGCACGAGTCTTTATGGGCCGTCTCTTCAGAAACTCCTAGAATATCTTTGAAGAAATAAAAAAGTAGAGTTCTGTTAGATAGAATTTCATGAACCGCTTCGTGCCCAGCATGGGAAAGAGAAAGGAACTTACTTTCATCTTCCAGCACTAACTCTCTTTTCTTTAGGTTTGAGAGGGCCGTGGAAACAGAACCTTTGGTTAAACTCATCTCATGAGCAATATCTGTGACTCGGGCATACCCTTTGCTCTCCTTTAACTTATGGATAGCTAGTAGGTAGTGCACCATTGAGTGAGTTAGATCATTATCATGTGTGTGTTGAATCGCTTTTTTCTCTGACATGTTACTAACTTACTTGCCCCCCCCACGAGAGTCAAACGATAAATATTTGTTGCACTTTTCGAAAAGGAGGCTTTCCGGCCGATTTTTGTAAGTACTGGAATTCATATAAAAAAATATAAGGAAACTTCTTCACCTCTTCTATCGCTTCCTGCACATGTTAAAATATCGTTATTAAAGGTGTTATATGAAAAACTTGCTTATTATTCTAAATATCATTTTTATCCCCGCTTTATGGGCCAATGATCTTAACTCTCATTTTAGTGAGGCCGGAAATCTCACCGACCAGCAAGTTCAGCAATCCAGAGAGTTTGTCCACGAAGGTATTAAAGATAAGATTGTCACCGAAGGATGTCAGTCTCTGGATAATTGTCAGGTTGAAGATGATAGCCAATTAGAAAGAGTCATTGGTCAGGTCTATACCACTGCCCTTCCCGCCATTTTAAAGGAGTTTAAATCCGATTCTACTAAGAGTTCAAAGGATACACCTACTCAAGACGTCAAAGATAATAAAGAGGTTAAAAATAATAAAGAGGTCGTAGACAATAAAGAGGCTCCCAAAGAAAACCAGGCCCCTCAAGGGGAAGAAGCCAAGGATCAAACCGACTGGTGTATGATTGCAGCCATGGGATACGAAATGTATGCCATGATTTTTCAGGAAAAAATGCAAAAAGAGAAATCTAAATCTGCTGAAGAAATCCCTGATTCTCAATTAAGAACACTGGTGAATCTGCGTGAGACTCATAAAGCCAGAAAGAAATCTGCAAACTATCAGGCAACAGCTTATGGAGTTGTGACTGGTTGCTATGCCCTTATGCTTATGGGAGGAGGACTCACTTGGGGTTGGGACACAGGGATTAAGATGGGTGGTGCAGCCCTCTTAACCACTCTTTATATGAAAAAAGCTGATAAACACGATAGACTTGCTGATAAAGTTCAAACCGTTATTAATTCTCTTCCCAAGTCAGGAGAATGTAACCCATGGACTCAATCATCTTGCTTCTGTGAAGAGCCTACTTCAAGAGATCGTTATCCAGCAGAATTCCAAGAAGTTTGTGTCTTAAACGGTGGAGACTTTAATACTCCGAAGATGGCCATGGGATGTGCCGCTACCGATGCAAATGGAAAGGTCACCTACGATGAGCAATGTCACTGTAAGCAAACCAATACTTGTGTAAGTGCTAAGATCTCGGCCTTTACTCCGACTTTAAGTGGAGCTACAAATCTCATGAACCAAATGAAATCGGGTGTTGAGCTTCTTGATTCTGGTTTTTACGATGAAGCTAAGCTAAAAGCTTATTCCACTCAAACTGCTGCGATGGGATCTAAGTTAGCTCGTCAAATAGAAAACCCTAACCCACAACCAGTAAAACTTACTGAAGACCAAAAGAAAGTTGCAAAAGAACTTGCTGGTCTTGTGACTCCTGAATTGGCGGCTCAAATTGCAAGTGCCGAGCCTCACTATCCCGAAAACTCCATTGCTAATCCAGGAGATGGAAAAGCCTCTCTCTCTCTAGCAGAGAAGAAAGAAGAAGGTCTGAAAGCTAAAGGAGTGAAAGGAAAGTATAAAACAGGTGTAGCAGCGAATACTTCTCCGAAAAAAGAGAAAGGATTTACGATGCCTAATCTTTTAAATCAGAAGAAAGCACCTGCTAGCTCTAGTGTTGAAATTATGAATTTTGCTGAGAGAGCTGTAAGTAATGCCGATGTAAGTAACACTCCGGATACACCTATTTTTGATATTATCTCCAATAGGTACCGTCATACATGGAAAAGACTCGATGAGAAAGCTCAAGCCTTAGAGTGAGCTTTCTCCGAGGTCATTAAAAATATCGATCCTTTTCTGGTGTCTTCCACCTTCAAACTCTGTTGAGAAGAAAATGTCGGCCATTTTCACCATCTCATGTACCGGAGTTTTTCTTCCAGAGAAAGTAATGATGTTAGCATCGTTATGTTGGCGAGCAAGTCTTGCATCTTCCTCATCACGACAGAGAGCAGCTCGAATTCCTTTAAAACGATTGGCCGCAATGGAAATCCCAATACCAGAACCACAAAGAAGGATTCCCTTCTCCCCTGTTTCCTGAATTTTTTTAACCATGGCAAAAGCGAAGTCTGGATAGTTCACTGACTCACTACTGTGAGTACCAAGATCAATCAGCTCGTAGCGACTCTTTAACTCTTCGATGAGGGCCTGTTTTTCATTGTAAGCAGCATGGTCAGAAGCAATAAAAACTTTCATCATCTTCTCCTCAAAAAAAGAAGGCGCTCAAAAGAGCGCCTTTATTCTTTTTATTAATAGCGGTAATGCTCTGGCTTGAATGGACCTTCAGGATTAATCCCTAGGTATTTGGCCTGAACATCAGTTAGAGTATCCAGCTCTACACCAATCTTGGCCAGGTGTAGACGGGCCACTTTTTCATCAAGATGCTTAGGAAGAACGTAAACTTTCTTCTCGTATTTTTCAGAGTGGCACCATAGTTCGATTTGAGCAAGAGTTTGGTTTGTGAATGAGTTACTCATTACAAAGCTTGGGTGACCGGTAGCACATCCAAGGTTTACGAGACGACCTTCTGCAAGAAGGATGATGTCTTTACCATTTACATTATATAAATCTACCTGAGGCTTAATAGTAACTTTGGTATTCCCGTAGTTCTTATTCAACCAAGCAACATCAATCTCAATATCAAAGTGACCAATGTTACATACGATAGTTTTATCTTTCATCATCTCGAAGTGACGGCCAACAATAATGTCACGGCATCCAGTTGTCGTCACAATGATGTCAGCTTCTTTTACTGCATCATCCATCTTCTTAACTTCGTAACCTTCCATTGCTGCTTGAAGAGCGCAAATCGGGTCAATTTCAGTTACGATCACACGAGCCCCTGCTCCACGTAGAGATTCAGCGGAACCTTTACCTACGTCACCGAAACCAGCAACCACAGCAACTTTACCAGCAATCATCACATCAGTTGCTCTTCTGATGGCATCAACACAAGATTCACGGCATCCGTACTTATTATCGAATTTAGATTTTGTAACAGAGTCATTAACGTTAATACATGGAACAGGAAGTTTTCCCTGTTTTTCTAGTTCGTAAAGACGAAGAACTCCTGTAGTTGTTTCTTCTGAAATTCCTTTAATCCCTTCGTAAAGGGCAGGATATTTATCAAGGATGAGTTGAGTTAAATCTCCACCATCATCAAGAATCATATTGAGAGGCTGCCTTTCTTCGCCGAAGAAAACAGTCTGATCAATACACCACATGAATTCTTCTTCAGTCATCCCTTTCCAGGCATAAACAGGAATTCCTGCTGCTGCCATCGCTGCAGCTGCGTGATCTTGAGTAGAGAAAATGTTACAGCTTGACCAAGTTACTTCAGCACCAAGCTCTACAAGAGTTTCAATTAAAACAGCTGTTTGTATAGTCATGTGAAGACAACCAGCAATGCGAGCCCCTTTAAGCGGCTTCGTTTTACCGAATTCTTCACGCAGGCTCATAAGTCCTGGCATTTCTGCTTCGGCAAGTTTAATTTCTTTGCGTCCCCAATCAGCAAGAGAAATATCTCTTACTTTATATTTAAGCACCTTTGAATTTCCGTAATAACCTGTTGAAAAGTTTTCGCTCATATAAAAAATCCTTTTGCAGTACCAGTGAGGTCTGGTAAATGAATTCAAATTATGAACTTAAACTAGCATTCTTTGTCTCTCTCCTCAAGGAGAATAGATAAATGCGCCCTACCCTCAGGATTAGTAATGAACAAATTTCGCTTTGAATATTTCGCCTCTTGCCCCGTTGGCCTGGAGGAGCTTCTTGCAGAAGAAATAAAAGAATTTGGTGCCAAAAACACCACCATCCATCGTGGAGGGGTAGCCTTTGAAGCTTTTCACGAAATTGCATTACGAGTCATTCTCTATACTCGCCTAGCCTCTCGGGTTTACAAATACTTATATCAGTTCGAAGTGAGAAATGAGAAAGATTACTACCTGGAAGCGACAGACATTAAGTGGAAGAGCTTAATGAGCGTGGATCAGACGTTCCGCTTGAATACCATTTTTGCTGATCTTCCAAGAGAGCGGGAAGAATTTCGTAACTCACAGTTTAGTAACCTCAAACTAAAAGATGCTATTGTTGACTATTTCCGTCACTATGTTGGAGAAAGGCCAAGCATTGATAAGGAAAACCCGGATGTGGTTTTTCTAGCTCGTATCGAAAAAGGTGAGAAAGCTCCCTACTCTGTCACTATCATGCTCGACCTCTGTGGCGCCCCTCTTAGTCAAAGAGGTTATCGTATTTCCAAAACAGAGGCGCCTCTTAAAGAGAACGTTGCCGCAGGATTATTAAAACTTGCCCGTTGGAATCCTTCCGAGGAAGGACTTCTGGATGCCATGACAGGATCAGGAACCATTGCTATCGAAGCAGCACTTATGGCCGCCAATATTCCGCCAAGTTATTTAAGAGTTGAACGTGCTTTGAAGCAACCTAACTAC
>DATGND010000352.1:0-4038 GCA_035306925.1 Bacteriovoracaceae bacterium
CCCACCATTATTTCGTAGATCAAGAATAAGTCCATCAACACCTAATTTATTCATCTTTTTGATTTCTTTTAAGGTGTCATCTGTCACACTTCGACCGTTACTGTCGTTGAAGTCACGATAGAATTTTGGAATGTTGATATAACCAATTTTATTTTTTCTCTCACCAATTTCCAGGATCGAACCTTTTGCATAAGACTCTTCGATCTCTACCACATCTCTGACAATAGGAACGACCTTAATAAGACCGTTGGGTTTTTTAATGGTAAGTTTAACCGTTGTTCCTTTCTTTCCACGGATCAGTTTAACCGCATCACGAAGAGACATATCTACAACATCAACCGGTTCTTCATCTCCTTGTCCTACTTTTAGAATGATGTCTTCAGCATCAATCTCTTTGGTTTTCCAGGAAGCCGAACCAGGAACAACTTTTTCGATTTTAATATAGGAACTATCTTCTCTTAAAATCGCTCCAATCCCCTCAAGCTTACCTGACATATCAATATCAAAATCTTCCTTATCCTCAGGAACAAGATAATTGGTATGAGGGTCAAATACTTTAGTTATCGAATTATAAAATTTATCAAGCTTGTCTGATTTTTTCTCATTCACCAATCGAGAGAAGATTTTTTTCCAAGACTTTAAAACTTTTTCTCTGGCATCTTTTTCAATCTCAACAGCGGATAGTTGTTTTTCAGATTTTGGTTTTTTCTTACCTTTTGAATCTTTGGCCAGTCCTTTCTGTTCTTCCTCGGTATCCATCATACGGTTGAGAACTTCATACTTCATGAGCTTTTCCCAATGCTCAAAAAGTTCTTTTTCTGTATTGAGGAACTGACGTTTTTTAGGATCCGTCTCAAGAGTTTCTTTTTTAGAGAAATCCATTGGTTTTGAAAGAATTTTTTCAATATGTGTTTGAATGGCCCCAATTCGTTTGTTCATCAGCTCTGTGGTCAGATCAAGAATTTCGATATTCCCTGACATCATCATGTCATCAAACTTGGTCTCAAGTTTTTTTAATTTTTGAATATCTTCATTGAGCAGGAACTGCTTACCGTAATCAATTCTTTCGATATAAACTTTGAAGGCGTCTTTAGAGAGTTCGTCATTAACCTCTTTTTGTGAGAGATGCATATACTCTAAAACTCTTTTGAGAAGATTCCCAAGAACCATCTCACGAGGATTCTCCGGCTTTTTGGTCATCAATGTTCCAATGACACTTGGATTATCGCTGGCCTTCTCTGTAGATGTACCAAACTGTGCCTGAACATTTGTCGCGGCTAGAAGAAGACTGAGTGATAGGTAAGAAAATTTCATGAAACCTCATACGTTTGCAGGTTAATAACTAAATTATGAAAACAATTGATTTTACCTCAGAATTGTTTTTCTAACAGCTCTATAAAGGATTTTATCAGTTGAGTTTTTTGATCATCTTTTCGGCAAACAATTTGCTTTTCACCTCTTAGCGCCAACTCAAAAGCCTCTCTACATCTACCCTTTTTGCTCTCTATCTCATAAGTTGTCTTGAAATAAAGAGAAGCAAATTTCTCATCAAGAGACTTGGCCAGCTTAGAATCAGCTTTTTGTAACTTCGCATCTTTTTTTCTAACAAGTTTTAAAAAGTGATCAAAATAAGGAGAACGCTCAAGGCTGTAAACTTTATCTCCTCTTAAATCTTTAAGCTCGAAAACTTTATAGTTGGCCCGGGCATCTTCAGTGTCTTCTGGTAATGGCTGTTCTGCATGTTGTGCCAACACTGAAGTCGTTAACAACAAAAAAAATAAGTACTTCATAGAATCCTTTAGTTTATCATATTATCACATAGGGTCAGATGACTTTCAAAGAAAAGCTGCAAAGGGATTAGTTATGCTTTACTCATTGATCAAACCCTTACTTTTTAAGTTTGATCCTGAAGATGCTCACCACATCACTCTTCGTCTAAGCGAACTCTATAATGCTCAAGAGTATCCTTTTCCCTCTCAAATATTTAGTAAGATTAATTCATTGGAAGCACCATCTCCTATTGGACTGGCCGCAGGCCTTGACAAGGATGCTCAGGCATTAAATCTCTTCTCCAGTCTTGGCTTCGGTACCCTTGAAGGCGGGACTGTGACTCTAAGAGAACAGGCGGGAAATCCTCGTCCTCGAATTTGGCGTTATCCTCAGAAAAAAAGCCTCAGAAATGCCATGGGTTTTCCTAATGCTGGAGCTGAGCGAATAAAAGAGAATTTAAGAAACTATAAAGCCCCTTCCCTTCTTGGAATCAATATTGGCAAAAACAAAGAAACAACTCCTGAGAAAAGTATCTCGGAACTTGGGGAAGTTGTGCAAAAACTCAGTCAGGCAGATTACTTTACGGTGAATGTCTCCTCTCCCAACACCCCGGGTCTTCGTGCACTACAAGAGCCAACTTATCTTCGAGAGCTTTTTTCTCATCTCATGAATTTAAGCCATAAACCTTTCTTTCTTAAAATTGCTCCCGACTTGGAGCTTAAAAAAGTGCAAGAGTTGGCAAGCCTTGCTCAAGAATTAGCTCTGGAAGGAATCATTGCCACGAATACCACTATCATTGAGTCAATGGGCCAGGGTGGTGTTTCCGGAGAACTTCTTAGAGAAAAAGCCTTTAATGTTCAACGGCATCTTCTTTCAATGAAAACTAGTCTCAATATTATCGGAGTTGGTGGCATTTCAAGTTTCAATGATATTCTAAGGTTCTGGTATGAAGGCGGAGCGTGGGTTCAAATTTACACAGCACTCATTTACCAAGGGCCTACTCTCATTCATAACCTTAATGGGGAAATTTTAAAGTTTCTCCATTTTTGCAAGCTTAAAGACCTCAATACATTCTTTGGCTTAGCTTTAGATGAAAAAAGAAAAATGATTACTGAGTATGAGAAAAGAATATCTTAAATTTATTATTGCTCCGGCACTTCTCGCCTGCTTTTTTCTTCCATGGCAGATCGTCCTGGTTTTACTTTTTATATTCAGTTTATTTTTCCTTACACACTTAAAGTACAACAACCTCAAACATGAAACTTTTGAAATAACTCCTTCCAATAAAGATCAGCAAACACCCATGTCCTGGTACCGGGATGAAATCATTTCTCAAATGACAGTATTGCGGTGGCGACTTGTTGAGGATACACCAGATAAGAAAGTATGGGTGCCGAGAGCACAAACGCGAGTGATGGAAAACTCTTTTATAATGACCTACTCCCCTTACATGATTTCCATGAGCGGGAGTAGGAATATGATTGTTATGATGAAAAGCTTTTTAGACTTAGAAAAAATCTTCCTATAACTTTTTTATTTTCTATTGATACCCGTTACTGAATATCCCGCTTTTTTAATGGCGGCTTTCACTTCCTCGTCAGTAATCTGTTGACCTTTCTTTTCAGCAAAGTATGCCTTCTTATCTTCAAGAGAGACTTTAATCCCATCAACCTTACCTGTTTTTTCTAATTCCGCAGTGATGGCCTTAACACACATGCCGCAACTCATACCTGACACATTAACTGTTAAATTCGCAGCAAACGAACTAAGCGAAAGAATTAATAAAGCCAAAGCCAGTAGATATTTCATTATAAACTCCATCTTAAAATAATTATAAAAGCCATTATAGACGCTTTATTCAAAGCAATGTATATCCCTTCTATGAAAAAAGTTTGGGACCGCCTCGGAATAGCATTTTCTTCTGCCTGTGTAATTCATTGCATATTCGTGGCCTTTATCCCGCTTATCTTTCCTGCAATAAATTATTTCACTCACCTCGACTGGATCCACGGTGCTGTAGCCGCTAGCTTATTAATTACTACTCCTATGGCCTTTTATCCAGGCTTTAAAAAGCATGGACTCACCTGGATTATTATTCTCGCCTGTTTAGGGATTACAATTATTCTTCTGGGAATGGCCTTAGAAGGAAAAACATCGGTTATTGTCTCTCATTCGGCTTCTATTGTGGGAAGTATTCTACTGGTCACTGCTCACTTCAAAAATATCCAACACTCACATAAACATCATCATCAGTGCTGTTAAATTTAT
>DATGND010000353.1:0-6313 GCA_035306925.1 Bacteriovoracaceae bacterium
GAAGAAATTCAAAATCAGGTCAAGAGCATTATTAAATAAACTGCCCAAACGGGCAGTTTAGGCCCTTCCTTTCAGCATCCCCTCCCAATACATCATCGGTAAAAGGTGAGCTTTAACCAACCACATACTCCAACGCCCGGCCGTCCCTCCACCAATGATTAAAATCTCTTTTTTCATAACTTCCTTTTTGACAACAATACACATTCAATAAATCAATTGAATACTTTAATAACCTTCTAACTACAATGCAAGAGTGCCCTATAAATATTTCGACTGAGGAGTTAAGTATGGAAAATTTATTGCATTTCATTTACAACTCAAGTGAGTTCCTTTAAAAACAACCCTCATGAGCACAACTTTTAGTCCCGCTTTAACCGAGAAACTGAATCATTTTAAAGGTCTGGCCACTCCTATCTCTTTAGGGAGTGTCTCTTTCTCCTCTAGGCTTCTTCTGGCACCGATGGCCGGAATCTGTAATATCCCTTTTCGTCTTTTAATGGAGGACTTAGGGGCCGGAGGGACTGTTAGTGAGTTAATCTCCTGTCACGGGATCAACTACGGCAACAAGAGAACCCTGGATATGCTCAAAATTCATCCTCTGGAAAAGAATGTGGGGATTCAGCTATTTGGTGAAGATGCTGACTCAATGGCCAGAGCTGCAGAAGTGGCCGAAAGCTTCGGCCCTAAGTTTTTAGATATCAATATGGGATGCCCGGTTAATAAAGTCGTCTCCAAAGGCGGTGGCTCAGCTCTTATGAAAGAGCTGGAAAAGCTTGCTCCTCTTTTCTCTAAGATGCGCTCATCCATGAAGATTCCTCTGAGTATCAAGATCAGAACTGGATGGGATCAAAACAATTTGAATGCCAAAGAAGTTATGAAAATTGCCAGTGACAGTGGTATTGAATGGGTCGCCATCCATGGAAGAACGAGAACTCAACAGTACACGGGTACTGCTAATTGGGAATATATTGAATCGTTGAATGAAGAAAAAAAACTTCCACTCATCGGGAATGGAGATCTTCATCACCCCTATGCTGTCAGCCAGCGACTGCAAAACACCAGTTGTGATGCTTTGATGATAGCTCGCGGGGCCCTCAGAAATCCATTTATCTTTGCCGAGTCTCTTGATCCAGAATACGCCAACAAAAGACGTTCTGTTTTTCTTGGAAATGACTATTGGGAAGTGATTCAAAAATTATATGAGTATACGTCTCAAACTTTTGAAGATGAACGCATGATTCTAGTTCAAGTAAGGAAACTTATTGTTTGGTTTGCGGCCGGATTCCCTCGAGCAGCTGCTTTTAGGTCCCAGGTATTTGCTTCCCAGAGCCTTAGTGAAGTAATGAGTATTGCTCAAGAGTATTTTCAAGGACTTGGAGACGCCCAGAAATTTATCAATTACGATGAAGTCTTTATGAGTTCTGGCCACGGCTAAAGCCCGAGTAAAATTATTTCTCATCTTTTTTCATAAAACGTCGATAAGACAGAGGTATGATTGGATTTATCATCATCCTACTTCAGTCTCATCTTTGGGCCAAGACGACCGCTCCAGGTTGTCAGGACCTCTCACGCATTCTAAGTTCTGCAGAAAAAGAAATTATGAGTGCTCACGTCAAGGGATGTAGTGAACTCGATCTAGCATCTCTCCTTCCCAAAGAGATCGCTTCTGAAACACAAGAATTTTTTAATGAACATAAATGCTCCCCACTCTATCAGATTGAGACACAAATTGCAGAACTCGAGAATCAGGAAGCCCTTCTTTTAGGTTTTGAAAAACTCAAAAATCAAATTTCTTCGGCACAAGAAACGGTGAGCGAAGAAAAAGATAAGCAAACAGCTGAACAGGTGGCCAAAGACTTAGTACAGGCCCTTAATACCGCTCAATCAATTGAGATTATGCTGGATAGTCAGATTCCAGATAAAGACGTTAACTATTTACAACTTCTGGCCGCTGAACTTCCTGAGCAGTGGGAAGATCTGGAAAAGTTAAGAAGTATCACGGCACAGTTCTGTGAAAAAGTAACGGATGCTAGTAAACTAAGAGTATGTTCCAGTGACTTTGCTCCCAATGAAGAAACCCATAAGGAATTAAGAGAGCTATTAAGAACTGGAAGCTTATCAGCTGAAGAAGCAGAACAATGGAAGAAGTCTCTTTCTATTCAAAAAGTTAATGGTGAAAACTATTCTTTCCTAATGATGACTGATGCTATCAGAGAGTCCTACAATAAAGTCCTTAATAATGAACCTCTCAATGAAGAAGAGTTAAACAGCATCAGAGTTCTTGATCGATTTCGCTCGAATCCTCACTTTAGTTTCGCCAGAAAACTTCCTACTCCTCAAGGTGATACTCTTGTTCAAGCCAAAATCAAAAGTCTTACTTTAGGTTTAAAGAAGCGACAAGAAGTTGAAATGAATACGAAGATGAGTGTTGTAGCTTCTATCAATAAAGATCTTCTCAATGAAGAAGAGAAAGCATCTTGTTCCAATGTTAAAAGTCTTGATGACTTTGATACAACTTGTCTTGGTGCTTTAAAAACAGCTCTGGATCGTGCCAAATCTAAAAAGGCCAATGACCAGACAGCTCAGCTTACTGAAGCTATTAATGCCTTTACTCGCTCTCAAAGTTATATCGAAAAACTTAATGAACTAAGTTCAAAGTGTGAAACTAATCTTGAAGAATGTGCTCTCAACCTTCCTCTTGAAATCGGAAGCATTAGCGATCGCCTAAGTGCTCTGAGAGTCATTAAAGAAAAAGTCGGAAGTGATCAGAATCAAAATATCACTTTTAGAAACTTTGCTCTCTCTAAGTTTAATAAGAACTGTAGCAGTGACGTCAGTGTAGAAAAGTCCATCGTAGAAGAATGTAATGATACTTTAAGCTCTATGGCCCCGGAGATGTTTAAACTCTCTTCAAGTCTTATGGATATCAGCTTAATGATTGATCCTAAAAATATCTCCGATGAAGATGAGAAAGTTAAAGCTCTTTGTGAAAACGCAGAGGTTAAAAAGTTAGCGGATCAACGTAAACTTTGTGCTTTTTTTACTGATGCTGTTAGCGATGAATTGCCTAAAGATAAAGAAGATAAGGTGAATCCTGATAGTTATACTGCACCAGTGACTGCCCCTAAAGGCTCCAACTCTAATCGCGAATCCTGGTTAAAAGGGCTCGCTATGCTGGCCAATACAGCTGCTGACACCTGGATTGCCAATAACAACACCGGTTACTGGGGCCCACAAATAAACCCTTATGCCTATAACTACGGCCCATACCCGATGATGGGGGCCATGAGTACTTCTGATTCGATTTTATTTAATGCTCGCTACTATGGGGCCTATGGTTTCTATATGCCTACTCAAGGTTTACAACCATATACGACCTTTGGGACTGGCTCTATCACTAGCTACTCATCCCTTCCTCGATCCAGCAGCTCCTATTCGTATTTTGCTAAATAATGCCCATTTTCCGAGGCATCTACTCAGGTACCTTTCCTCTAAATGGTCCTTATTTTCCCCTCTTCAATATTCCGCATACGCTCACTCAAATAAGTGATAAAATACCAAGAGGTATTGATACCTGGTTTTTGTTTTTGGGAGTTATAAATACATGGATGTGAGATTTCTCATTCTCTGCTTTTTACTCATCTTGGGAGGGTGTTTACCGGAAACCCAAGTTCCAAGAGGCAAGGTTGCCGCCCAAGCGGGTGATGATAGTAAAACGCCAATTGATACTACGATCCCTCAAAATCCCACAGAATGGAATTATCTTGCAGGAAACTTTAAAACCATCACAATCTATGCTTCCAATCTCAACAACGCTTATCTTACAGGATATGAAACTGAGTTTTATCTTTCCCAGGATGAAAACTTTAAGAATCAAAATTATTGCCTGGTCTCAGATTTCAGCCTGTCCGGAAGTAAGCGCCAACTCCGCACTCGAGTTGTTCCTATCTCCTATTATGACTTCAGTGCAAAAAGAACTGTTAAAGTTTTTAGAGTTGATTTTAACGTCATCTCTTCTGAGGAAAACTACTGTGATCAGGACCTTTATTCTCACAACTCTTTAGGTGAGTATGAACTAGATACTGAGTTCCCAGACCATGTTGCTTATTCGGCCGATAAGCTTTGTACAACCTGTACTTCCAGATTAACTTCCACCAAGATTAGACTTTTTAAAGCTCAGTCTGGTCTCTATGAAATTCCTGTGCAAAGTCTCAAATTAAACGATCTTAGACTGATTGTGGACCCTAACACAGGTAATACTGGTGGTGGCGGGAATGGAACTTGTTCAATCTCATCCTGTCGCGCTCAAGGTTATGATTGTTGTCTCGAAGAGCAGTGTGTGGACAATGCAGCTGTTCGTCCATCGGCTCAAACACTTTACCCTGACCAATATCGAATCGCTGAACAAGAGCGTTTAATCGATCCATTGGCCTGGATGAGATATCCTCATATCTACTACATTTGTCCTAACTATGTCCCACCAACTCCTGGAACAACCACAGGTGGAGGTGGAGGCGGTACCCTACCTCCTCCTGACTACGAAGAAGGATTAGCTCAGACAAAAAAAGATCTGGCCTGTCTTGATAATATCAAGGGCCAATCGTCTTCTATTCCCTTTCATCAAGACTTACTGCTTGATGTTCCTTATACAGGAACTACTGAGTGCTTAACTCAGAGCTCTGAAGAAGGCCAGTTCATGCATTATAAGAATGTGGCCAAACGACTTTATAAATATTGTGGTTGTTCTTACACGGACTTAAGTGACATGGTTTCTTATTGCCCAGCTTACTACTACAAAGCAGCCACAAGAAATTCAGCCGGAGAACCAACAAGCTTTGAATGTATGGTGCTGACTCCGGAAACGATTCCTGTCTCTCAAAAGGCCACTGTAAGTTCCCGTTCAGCCCCTCACCGTTTCTTCAATACCAGTGGAATTGAATTCCGTTCACCGGATCAAAGTCCTCTTCCTCAGGAAGAAGATCAGTTCACTTACTTAGACGAAGAGAATAATAACCATCAACAAGAAAACTTCGGGATGAACGCCATTCTTGGTCCAATGAGTGTGACTCTTGATAAGGCCCTTCCGGCAACTCAAGTGAGTGTTGAACTTGATCAAATGTATTTGATCAGAACTGTAAATGGTTATTACACTCCTTGTCCGACTTGTGGAAAAGATAAATGGCACGAGTCACTAACAGCATACCCATCAAGCAATTGGGGTGTTGGACTTCAGGCCATCGGTTTTTCTACTCAAAGAGATCAAGTTGATGGAAACATCACAGGCGGAAACTATGAAGATACTATTTTTGGACGGGCCTGTTGGGTTCCACCAACCATGCTTCCTTTCACCCATGAAGCCGTTGCTGGACTTGGTTCTGACCCTACTCTTCAAAGAAGACAACGATTAAAAACTCAAGCTGTTCTTTATAGTAATGGCTACCAAAGAGATTGGTTTGGTTTTAACAAAGGTGCTCTTATCGGCTCTTTTGATGGTGTGAGCTGGTTTGCAATTGGTAATGGTCGCTTAGTTAAATCAACCAGTAAAAAACTCTTTCTTGCTATCAATGCGCCTTTTGCTGACCTAGCGGCTCCTACTATTCATAATGTTCAGATCAATCTTTATGATGGTCACTCAACAGCTCCACAAGTGGACTATGATCCACAATATCATCTCTCTCACACTCTCCAGAATCAGGCCGGTAACTGTCAGGCCAATCACATGTGTGAAACTGATTCAGATTGTATTACTCGCCTTGGTTGGGAATATGCTTGTGCGGATGTTTCACAGGTTCAAACAAAATGGCCAATCTTTAATCCTGAAAACTCTGTTGAATCCGTTGGTTCACAGACCGTAACTTTAGACCAAATTCTTGCTCAAAAAAGATTCCCATCTTCAAACACTAAACGCTGTGTTTATCGAGGAGCAGGAGCTGTATGTTTATCAAACTCCAACGCCATCCCTGATCTGAATCAAAGAAAAGTTATGAGCTGTGCTCCAAACTTTTATTGTGCCCCAGTGACCAGTTCAACCAATATTTCCGGAAAAGTGTCTCGTTTTGCTACTGATCTGGAAGCCCTGGTTGTGAATAAAAATCATCTTTTTGGGCAGGATGCCAATGTTCTGGGAAGACCGCTAAACTATCTTGGAGAAAACATCTCTATTCCTAGTACCAGCAGAACAGCTATTCTTAATAACCTGGCCGTTAACAATTCTACCCTTGCACCAACAGGAGCAGGTATTTGTCGTCCGGGGAAGGCCCTTCCAAATCAAACGAATCAAATAACAATGAGTAATCCTTTTGAGCAACAAAAG
>DATGND010000354.1:0-4133 GCA_035306925.1 Bacteriovoracaceae bacterium
ACTTTTCGAAAACGAAACAAAAAGAGCAACACCAATGAAAGGGTGCAGTTTATGACTCTCAGATCAAAGACCTAGGCCATAAAATCGGTATCCTTTTTTATTAATAGGAGGATACCATGGACTACCGAGTCGAGTCAGATAGCTTTGGAGAAATTCAAGTCCCCTCAACTTCACTCTGGGGGGCCCAAACGGCCAGATCCCTTCATCACTTCAATATATCCCATGAGAAAATGGATAAAGAGCTTATCTGTGCTCTTATACAAATAAAAAAAGCCGCGGCAATGGTTAATGAAGAACTGGGAGTTCTTACCCATGAGAAGGCCCTTGCTATTATTAAGGCCTGTCAACAAATCTTAACCAAGTATCCATCAGAAGAATTCCCACTTAGTATCTGGCAAACAGGAAGTGGAACTCAAACGAATATGAATGTGAACGAGGTCATTGCAAATTTAGCGAGCGAAATCCTTGGAGGAGAACGAGGAGAAAAAAGGCTTATTCACCCCAATGATGATGTAAACAAAAGCCAAAGTTCTAACGATACATTTCCAACTGCCATGAATATCGCCTGCACCACTGTTTTGACTCGAGACCTTCTTCCTGCTGTAAAAAAACTTAGAGATACACTGGAAGAAAAAGCAAAGAATTACTCAGATATCATAAAGATCGGACGCACCCATCTTATGGACGCCACACCACTCACTCTGGGGCAAGAGTTCTCCGGATATGTCTCTCAACTTTCACATGCAATTGATCATATCGAAAGTAGTCTTCCTCATCTCAAAGAACTTGCCATTGGAGGAACCGCTGTTGGAACAGGACTGAATGCTCCTAAAGGTTATGATGAGAAAATGGCACAGACTTTATCTGATTTAACTGAAATCAAGTTTCAATCTGCTCCAAACAAGTTTGAAACGTTGGCGGCCAGTGATGCCCTTGTATACGCTCATGGAGCACTTAATGGCCTTGCAGGTAGCCTCTTTAAAATTGCTAATGATATCCGCTGGCTTTCATCAGGTCCACGCTCAGGACTCGCTGAAATTGCCATACCAGAGAATGAACCAGGTTCTTCAATTATGCCAGGAAAAGTCAACCCTACTCAATGTGAAGCTTTAACGATGATTTGTCTTCAAGTCATGGGTAATCATACAACAATTTCTATGGCCGGAGCTTCAGGAAACTTTGAACTCAACGTTTACCGTCCTGTTATGATTCATAATTTCTTACAGTCAGTAAGAATAATGAGTGATGGAGTAAACTCTTTTGAAGAGTTCTGCGCTAAGGGGATTGAGCCTCGTCATCAAAATATCAAAGAGCACCTGGAGAAATCTTTAATGCTTGTGACTGCTCTTAATCCTCATATTGGATATGATAAGGCCGCACAAATTGCGAAAAAGGCTTATCAAGAGAATAAAACCCTCAAAGAAGCGGCCATTGAGCTTGGACACCTGACAGAGGAAGAATTTAACAAATGGGTTCGTCCTGAGAATATGATCCATTAAGACTATTCTCATTTAAGATGAGAAGTGGTAACTGATAAAGAATGTCCATTGAAAGTAAAATTCTTATCAGCCGATTTCTCACTCGCTCCGGGGATCAGGCCTGGGATTTCGCGATCCCCATAGTCCTTATTACCCTCTTTCCTGAACAATTACGGATCAGTTTTATTTATTTCTTTGCCCTTAAAGTAAGCACGGTCTTTCTCATGCCCTACCTGGGTAAATTTATTGATCGACTCAACCGCCTGACCTGTATGAAGCTGGGTATTGGCATGCAAGTCTTAGGGGCCTTGTTTTCAGCTATTCTCATTTTCATTTTCCAGACTAGTGGGAAAACATCCTTTGAACTTACGAGCACCTTTATAGCGGGCTATATCTTACTTATTCTCTTTGGATGTGTGTCCTCTCTCGGTTCTCAACTCATGGACATTGCTGTTTCAAGTGACCTGGTTCCATCTGTTGTTCCACCTACAAGACTGGCCCATGTGAATAGTAACCTTCGAAAACTTGACCTTGCAACAGAAGTGGGTTCACCGATTATTGCGGGAGCGCTCTTATTGATTTCACTTGAAGGACTACCATCTTTGGGTTTTTACCTCATCCTCCTTTGGAACCTTATTTCTTTTTATCCAGAATACTACCTTTTAAAAGAGGTTATTTCCTCCAGAGAAGAACTTAATATCAAGCCTCAGGAGAACGTCATTTCACAAGGAGTATTAGAGCAGTTGAAGACAGGTTATAAGCATTTTGTCCAAGAACCCATTGCTCCAGTTATTCTGATTACATCTCTGATTTGGGTGAGTGTTCTGAGTCCCCATGGGCTTCTGCTAACGGCCTTTTTAAAAAGCGGATGGGATCTCTCTGAACCTGTGATCGGTGTATTTCGTGGACTTGGTGCCCTCTTTGGACTGAGTGCCACTTTTATCTATCCTGTGATTCATGTCAAGAAAGGGGCCTTGCAGACTGGAAAGTTTTTTATTTCAACTCAATCTATCATGCTCATTCTTTCACTCATCTTTTTTATCATAGAAGATGGATGGGCAAGATACCTCTTTATGACTTTTCTTCTACTCTCACGGATCGGACTTTATGGCTTCTCACTTGCAGAAACTCAATTGAGACAAGTTCATATACCCATTAATGTGAGAGGACGTCTCAATGGATTAAGTACATCATTAAATCACTTGATGACCCTAATTATATATGGGCTCGGGATTATTTTCTCAGAGACAAATGAATTCGTTTACTTAGTTTTCATCTCGGTAGTGGCTGTTTCCTTAGCTGCATTACTATTTAACCGATTAAAATCTCTGTAAATACTTTCTCCAATAAGTGTGGCCAGTGTTCGTCTCAACTCAGTAAAGGCCTTGCCAGTATGACTTTCTCCTAAATAGACTCTGTTGGAGAGAAAGATATAGTAGGTCTGTGTTTGAGGATCAATCCAAAAAGTAGTTCCGGTAAAACCCGTATGCCCATAAGAAAGTCCCTTTGGGAAAACTTCTCCGCGAGGTGGATTAGCATAGGGACTTAAAAGATCAAAGCCCATTCCACGAACTTCCCCGGGATAGAGCATACTCATTTTTCGAACACTCACCTCCTTCAAGATTCTCTTTCCATGAAAGATTCCTTTCTGAAGAAAGAGTTGGGCCAAGCGAGAGAGGTTACCAATTGTTGAAAAGACTCCCGCATGTCCTAGTGAGTGGGGATACATAAAGAAAGCTTTGGGATCATGGGGGATACATTTTTTATCTTCTGCAGTAGGTGCACAACGATCTCTATTGTGTGATTTAACTTCATAACCCGTTTCATTCATCCCCAAGGGTCGAAAGATCTTCTGTCTTTTAAACTCACTCAATGTCATACCAGATACTTTCTGAACCAGGTCTCCAAGAATGATAAATCCCACATCAGAGTAAACTGTCTTCTCACCTGGTTTATAATCCAAAGGTAGGGATAATGTTTTTTTTATAAAGTCAGAATAACTCTCACCAGAAGTAGCCTTGACAACAGGAGCAAGGCCCCCGTTATGACGAAGAAGATTTTCGATAGAAATATTCTTCTTATCTTTTGAGTTAAACTCAGGGTAATACTTGGAAAGCCTATCACTCACCCGTAATTTTCTTTCTTCCTCAAGAATCATAATCGACATGGCCGTTGTAATCTTCGTTAAAGAAGCCAAGTCATAAATGGTATTTAAAGATGACTGATAAGACTTCTGATAAAGAACTTTATCATTCTTTCCAACAAGGAGAACTCCTCCTGGTAGCGTTTTATTTTTCAGAGCTTCATTAATGACTATATCTAGTTGAGTAAAATCTTTGGCCCAAACAGAAAAAGGGAGAAGAAAAACAAAAAGAAATTGATAAAGCATTTAAATAAAGTCCCTTTATTTTAAAATCTTAATTCCCTGGTAATAACACCTGCCCCTTCTAAATTTGTGATGGAAACAAGTCCTTCCTGAGTTGAAAAAATGGCATGTCCATTCTGAGGATTAATATCAACTTCATATTCGGCTTTAAAGGTAAATGTATCATCAGAAGAAGAGATTGATCCATCGAGAACTTCAAATCGATAACGAATTCCTACGGCGCCCTTCTTTGAAGTCATTTTAACTTTCATCTTAGAATGATTAAAGCT
>DATGND010000355.1:0-4318 GCA_035306925.1 Bacteriovoracaceae bacterium
GTTAAGAGCACATCCTCCAACCATTATTAAATTGGAGTTAGGATATTGCTTCGCTAGGTCTTGAAGATAAGAAAAAAGATAATGCTCAAAATTTTCCTGAGCAGTTGCGGCCAAGTCCTGGTAGAGGTTTAAGTTAGGAGAATTCTCCCACTCTTCTTTAGACTTACCATTAAAGCGCTTGCTCCAATCAAGAGACTCAAGGAAGGAGACATAGGAGTCTACGACTCCCATACTTTTGCCTAGAGGGGCAAGTCCCATCACCTTACCGGCAAGAGTTTTGGAGTTAAAGATAAATTCAGAAATCGCTTCATAAAAAAGACCGATACTTTCCGAATATCCCTTATCGTTAAAGCGCGTGAACTTCTTATCAAGTTGATGAAAGTTTTGATTTTTAAAATGATAGAGAGTTAAGAATTCATAGCCTTCTGGATGAAGAGAACCCGCTCCATCAATCACTAAAATTAGACTTTCTTCAAAAGGAGAAAAAACGCTGGCACTATATGCGTGGGCCAGATGATGATTAAGAGTGATACAGTTCTCATCAAGAAACTGCTCCAATCCCTTGGCTTTCAAACTGTCCACAAAAGGAAATCTGGAATTTAAATAGTCTTCAAATTCCTTAACAGTCTGAACATCTCTATTTTGCACAGCACTCTCTACTTCAATGGGCATAAACGCCCTGAGAGCTTGCTCCGGCCATGCCCCGCTATTTTTGGCGCGATTAAGACGTTCACTTAGAACAAGTTCCAATTGGTGGTAATCCTCAAAAGGAATGCTGCAAACTCCTGAGTTGAAAATAGTCTTACCGATCCCCAGTGCATGTCTCATCATTTATCCTTGATATTCTTATTATCGCTCTATGCAAAGTTGACGACAACTTATTATAGACTCACAATTCTTTATATGACTAAGAAACTTATCATTCTCACTAGCCGCCAAAACTTTATCTGGACCTCGATGGAGGAAATCATTACTTGGATCGAGAAAACCTGGTCAAAGTGGGCACAGTCTAACTCTATTGAGTATCAAGTAATAAATGTTGATGAGATAAGTTTTAAAGATATTGCCAAGGCTTGTTTTCATGCGGATAAAATCTTAGTCACTTGCTTTAATTTAAAAATTGCCAATGTTCTATCTGGGCTACGAGGGAAACTTGGTATCAATGCTCCTTGGATTTTCTACCTTCATGGCCTGGCAAGCTTTGGTTGCTGGCCTCTTTATCGATGGAAAGTTGGAGAACTCTTAACCCTACAGGATGTTTTTATTGGAAGCTGTCAAAGAGATCTTGAGCAGGTTCGCATCGTTTTCCCTGAAATTAAAACCTTTATTATCCCTTTTAGTTTACCACTACCTCAAACCATTGCACCAAAGAGGAAGGGAAATAAAAAGAAATTTGCCTTTATCGGTAGAATCAGTTCTCAAAAGAATTTGCACCGCCTTCTCCTTGCCGCTGCTCTTTTAAAAGATGAATTTGAACTCCACTTCTTCGGAAAAGAAGACTTTTATGGTTCTCCACTGATGGGATTTAAGGACCATCACTATCTTCAATATTTGAAGGAAATCAGTCAGAAATTTAATCTGGATGATAAAGTTCACTTCCATGGATTTATGGATCGACTGGAGATTGAGAAAATGATGGAAGAAGAGGAATGGACTTTTATCGTTCCAAGTATTCACTCCGATGAAAATTTCGGGATGGCCGCCTTCAGATGCTTATTAAATGGCCATCGCTGTATTCTTAGTGATTGGGGTGGGCACGCCGATTACCCTCATCACTTCCCTCAGCAAGTTAAGCTTCTAAAAGTCTATCAATCCTCAATCGGGCCTTGGATATCAATCAATGAATTAAAGGATGCCATGCAATCATCTTTTGAAAACTTTGAGGAATATGTAACTCCAGCTTACTACAGCGATGCTGATATTTTTAAAAGAATTGCTGAGGCTTATTTCTATCAAGGAGAATTTAAAAAAGTTATCACAACTGATATCTTACAAACTATCTTAGAGCGAAGAGAGTCTTTTATAGAAAGTAATGCTTCTGATGGATCTCGTCTTTATTATGATTATCAAGACTCTTTAAAGGATTCTTTTTTCACTGCTTATGCTGGTGGTGCTTTTACTAAAGAGGAAACAAACAATAATCAAATAGTTCCTTGGGTACAGATCATGGATCAAATCATTGAAATCAGTGATCCCCATCGAGGAAAAATGCAAATAAATAAGAATGATATTAATATTCACGCTACAGGTCTTAGCTATTTAACATCTTCCTGAAGAAAGCTTAACAAAATGTTAACCTCACATTTTGAAACCGTGATGCTACTTAAGTCGCAAATAAAAAAATGCAACTCAAAGGAGCATCTATGAAAACTTTAGCTTTAACACTGGCCACTTTAATTTCAATGTCTGCGTTCGCAATTGAGAACTCTCAACTTGAAAAAAGACATCAAGAAACCATTAAAAAAGCTGTTATTGAGAAATGCTCATTTCGAAGAGCAAAGTTTATAGAGATTAAAAGTGAAGCAACTCCTATTAGAGTTGATCAAGGAATTCTGGATTTCAACTATGTAACAAAACTTAAAGTGGAAGATAGGATTGATCAAGGCATAAAGGATGATTACCTCGTTACTATTGAAAGCCATTATTACGACAGTTATGACCACGACGAAAAAGACTGGGGAATTTATCGTGTCTCTTCTGTTCAATGTGAACTTATCTAATTTATTAGCGGCAGGCCTTGTTCACTAGGCCTGCCATCTTCTTTATTTCGCAACTTTCTTTTTTTCTACACTGTAAAAATTACTCTTCTATCTGGCCCTTTGTGCATTTTCAGTGACTCTGGACCAGGTATCAAACCAAAGCTGTGTTTTCCAACATGGATCAAGAACTTATTATCCTAAAATTGAATGTAACCAAGTTGTAAAAGCTAAAATTAATACTCAAAAAGACATCGGTAGAGTTAATGAGAACCATTTAATTGATGCCAAAGTTTGTTTTTATGAAGAACAAGTTTGGGGCGGAGGAAATCCTACTGCAAGAGATATGAGTAATAGAGATCGCATCATTACTGTGAGATTACTAACATCATACGATAACGGTTATTACGCTGAAAACTACGATCAACTTAACTTGCTAGCTGTTTATAACAACTATCTTACACGCCCGACTTCTAAGTTAGTTGCTGCTGCTAAAGAATGGCAAAATATGGAGTCCGATGACACTATCAAAGTTAGACTTGATAATAGAAACAGAGAAGTTGAATACTTTGTAGGATATAATTCCTATCTAACCTATTCAGGCTTTCGTTATAAGAACTCTGTTAAGCTGAACTTTACTAACTGCACGTACTACTAATTAGCAACATTTGTAAGGCGAAATACAAAATTTAACTTTGTCTTGCTTGTCTCAGATGGAAAAGATTTGCATCACGATTTTCTGTATCATCCAAAAGTGTAATAATTCCTCCAACTCCGAGCTTCATTAATGTTTTAACTTCTTCTTGGTTTGAAGGTTTCCTCACTCCCAATATTTGATCCTTAATGACCCAGTAAACTTCATCTTTAATACTTTTCATCTACTTAGTATCTCCACTTATTTGAAATCTTAACTAAGCTTAGCATTACAGGCACTTCAATAAGTACTCCAACAACAGTAGCTAATGCTGCTCCCGAGTTAAGTCCAAATAAAGCAATTGCAACAGCTACGGCCAGCTCAAAAAAGTTACTCGCACCAATCATTGCCCCTGGGGAGAGAACACAGTGAGGAAGAGTCATTTTTTTACCAATAAACCACGCTACAAAGAATATGAAATAAGTCTGAATGGTGAGTGGAATAGCAATAAGTAAAATATGAAATGGATTAGCTAAAATTTTTTCTCCCTGAAAAGCAAATAAAAGAACTAGGGTTGTAAGTAAAGCCAAAACGGAAACTGGTTTTAGTTTTGCCATAAAGACTTCTTTAAACCATTTCTCACCATGAGATTTCATTATAATTTTATTTGCAAGAAATCCAGCCACAAGAGGAATAACAACAAATATAACAACTGATGAAATTAATGTATCAAATGGAATAGCTACATTTGTTACGCCTAATAAAAACCTAACAATTGGTATAAAAGCCACAAGTAGAACTAAATCATTAATGGCCACTTGTACAAGTGTATATTCAGGATCACCTTTAGTTAAATATGACCATACAAAAACCATCGCCGTACATGGAGCAGCTCCTAATATAATTGCACCAGCAATATATTCTTGTGCCATTTCAGGTGTTAAATAAGCTAAATAAAGCTTATCAAAAAATATCCACGCAAAAAACG
>DATGND010000356.1:0-25935 GCA_035306925.1 Bacteriovoracaceae bacterium
ACTGCCTGAATCTGCTTCATAAAATTTCAAAAGAAGTTTAGTAATAGTACTTTTTCCAGAGCCTGTAGGTCCGACGATCGCAATGTTTTTTCCAGAAGGGATATGGATACTTACTCCATTTATAATGGGGTAGCCCTTTTGGTAAGAAAACTTGATATCATTAAAAGATATTCCTTGTTGATGATCGAAGTTGGTCGCTGTTTTTTTCTCTTCAATATTAATAGGAGTGTTCAGAAGATTAAGAACGCGATCAGCAGAGGCCATGGCCCGTTCAAATAAGTCGAGAGTGTCAGCTAGAGAAGTAAGAGGCCAGAGTAGTCTTTGAGTTAAGAAAACCAGCACTCCATAGAAACCTACATTCAAGTCACCATCAAGGGCCATTTTTCCACCCAGAACGAAGGTTGCAAGAAAGCCCATGAGAATGGCCATTCTGATAATAGGAGTAAAAGCAGAGGAAATGGCAATAGCTTCTTTGTTGGCCTTTAAATAATTAATACTATCTTCACTGACTTTTTGTTCTTCAAACTCTTGAGAGTTAAAACTTCTAATAGTGGTCATTCCACTAATATTGTTAGCAAGTCTTGAACCAATAACTCCTGCTTTTTCACGAACATTCAAATAAAGAGGAGCAGCTTTCTTTTGAAAGTAAAAGGCACCCCAAAGAATAAGAGGCATCGGTAAGAATGAAAAAATCGCAATGTGTGGGGCCAGGACAAAAAAGACAATGCCAATGAGAAGCACCGCTGTGAAAACTTGGATAAGGCTATTCATTCCCACATTAAAGAATCTTTCAAGCTGGTTGATATCATCGTTCAAGGTAGAGACTAAGCCGCCGGTGCTGCGGTCTTCAAAAAAAGACATATCAAGTTTTTGTAAGTGTCCATAACCTTCTGTACGAAACTCATGCTGAATGGATTGGGCGAGACCCTTCCATTTTAAATTATAGAGATATTCAAAGAGAGATTCACAGGCCCAAATAATCAGAGTGAGAATGGCGAGGATATAGAGCTGCCCCACAGGATCTTCTACTCCCCATTTGGCGAGAAATGATTTCTCCTGACTGACAACAACATCAATAGCAATCCCGATCAGAATTTCAGGGGCAACATCAAAGGTTTTATTAAGAAAGGAGAAGAGTGTTCCAAGATAGAAATCCTTTCTATAATTACTGAAATATTTAAAGAGTCTTTTAAAGGATTGAATGGAGTGAGATGATTTTGACATAGGTCTAAGGTTTTACACCTTAGACCTCTATTGAGCAACAAAGTGTGTTTAAATCCCAAATGCTTTCACAAAAAGGGCCAGTCCAAAAAGATTCATCATAATGGTCATCAAATAAAATGAAGTGTTCATGCTCACTCCTTTAAGCTACAAGAGCTAGTAAACGATTTTCGAAAACATTTTCAGTTTTAGTCAGTTCCAGATTGTCATTGCTCTTCACTTGTTTGGTTAAGTGAGCATCAAGCACACAATCTTCAAAGAGGGACTTTTGAGCACCGGAAGAAATCCAGGTGCAATCAGTGAAATTGCAATTTTTAAATTGGCAATTTCTGAAATGAGAAAATTCAAATGTGCAATTCTCGAAAACACAGTTTTCAAAGGTAACTCCTTGAAACTCCGAGCAGTTGAAATTGCACTCTGAAAAGATAACCTGTTGAAAAGTTGCTTTTTGAACAAGAGTGGCCGTCATGGCCAGGCCCAAAATAGCTTCTAAGGCCACCATATCCTTATGGATAACAAAGCCTTGAATATGGGAGTTTTTATAAATAATTTCAGTAGCTTGAGTATTCATACAACCTCCCGGCATCTCCGCCTTGTTGCATGTTGCAATTCTATTTCATTTGACAATACGTGTCAAGTATAAAATTGCATTAAGAAATTTCATTGCAATCCGAAAAGAACTAAGAGAGGAGGGGCGTATGATTCAATTTACCCCAGACTTTTTAGATATTTTTCTAGCGGTCGTTCGTAAATACATGCAACTCAGAGGAGTAGCGACTCAAAAAGATTTAGCTGAACTTACGCAAACAGGCATTTCCACCATGTCTCGTTTTCTCAATCTGAAAACGAGCACTGTTGATGAACAGATTGTCGCCCGGATTATTGCGGCCCTGGATATTCCTTTGCATGAAATTATTGATGGTGTGGAGGAAGAATCAACGGATACGCTAAAAAAATTAGTTCAGTTCTATAAAGATGAATTAACAGGAAAGGATGAATACTCCAGTTCCAAGGCCAATGCGACGATAAGTGTAGGAGGAAAGAAACATCAACTCCCTTTTGGTGAAGCTTCTTCGACAGGACAAAGAAGAACAGATTTAACCATTCGAGAAAAGATGGAGACTCTTTCTCCAAGGCAGAAGGCTTACTTAAATGACTTTCTTAACCTTGATGTGAATGACCGGGATTTAATCGTTGATTTGGGAGATGCTATTTTTAGATACTTCCGTCAGCGCAATGTAGAGTTTTAATGTTACACATTTTACTTTTACTTATTTGCACTCCTCTACTTGCTGCTCCTCAGTCTCTTGAGGTGTGGTTTCTTTCACAAGATAAAAAAACGGCCGTGATTAAACAAACTGAGGATCACTTTATTTTTTCTCTGCCAACTGTTAGCAGGCAATGTGATCCGGTAGGGGATTACTGCTTTGATCCTCAGTATGGCCTGTATAAGCCTGATAATGAATGGGAAGCTGTTCACTTGGATGATACAGATAAGCTCCCTGGTATTGCACCTACTGGCTTTGATCGAGATCTTATAGATTGCGATAAAAAAAATGGCTTTGATATCTTTTGTGGAAAAGCTTCTCCTGTTAAAGCACCACAGTTTGAGTTGGAAGTTTGGATTGATACTTCAGGCTCTATGAGAGAATTTGATTTTACTGATGAACATGGCGGATGTTACCGGAAAAGTCTTATTACAAGACTTGATGATCAATGTCGCTTTGGAAAAAAACTTAATGTAATGATGTTTGATACCTCTATAAAAGAGGTAGGTAGCTTTGATTCACTTTGTATTAATAATGGTCTTAATTCCACTGCTCGTATGATTGATTGGATTGAAAGAAGTGATGCCAAAAAAGTAGTGATCATTACCGATATCAATGAATACACAAAAGAGTTTAGCGATTATCTCTCAACAAAAAATGCTAAGTTAAGAGGAGAAAAAGGGGATTTGAGTGCCCGTTCCCTCTTGAGTGAAGTGAGTACTCTTGCCAGAATGTGCAAATAGCGCCACAATCCGCTCCAATGAATTTAGATAAGCTTCTTGAATGGTCTCAAAAAGAATTTAAACATCTCCCTTGGAGAAGTGAAAGAACTCTTTATCGAACACTTGTTTCAGAGATCATGCTTCAGCAAACAACCGTCTCAACAGTTCTTAATCATTTTGAACGGTTCCTAAAAGAATTTCCTACATTAGGTGATCTGGCGCGAGCTTCCGAAGAAGAATTACTCATTGCCTGGAAAGGATTGGGCTATTACCGTAGGGCCAAAAATTTAAAAAAGATCGCAGAGTTTCTTTGTGAAAACTTCAACTCACAAATTCCTTGTGATTATGAAACACTCACTTCCATTCCTGGCATTGGACCCTATACGGCCAATGCATTAATTGCCATCGGCAACAATAAAAAGGCTCTTGCTATTGATGCGAATTTAGAAAGAGTTATTTCAAGGCTCTTTGGCCTTAAAGAGACCAAGGGTGTTAAGCTCCAAGCAAAAATTACGAATGAGTTTCAAAGTGGAAATATTTTTTCCTCAGTTAAAAACTTTAGGGCCTTAAATGAAGCGCTGATGGATCTAGGTCGAACGAATTGTCAGGCAAGAAAAGCAACTTGTGAATTATGTTTATTAAGAAGTGAATGTGTTGCTTTTAATGAGAAAACCGTTTTGTCCTATCCTGTAGATACTAAAGTGAAGAAGGCGAATGTGGAGCATGAATTGAAACTTCTTCGCCTTGTTATCGCTCAAGATAATAAAATTCTGGTTTATCAAAAGAATGAGAAAGAGTGGCTTTCAGGACAGTATGAACTGCCGACGTTTATTGTTGAAACTACAGATGAAAAATTAAAGCAGTATCCTAAAATTGAATACGATACTACTGATCTTCCTTCTGTGAAAACCAGCATCACAAAATATAAAATTACAAATTTTGCACTTAAACTTAATCTTACTCAGCTAAAAAAACTTAAGTTTCCTCGAGAAGTGGTGTGGATTGATTTGAATGAGAAAAGCAATATCTCTACTGCCTCTCAAAAGATTCTAGCTTTATAAAAACCGAGATCAGGAGTAAGCCGGGTTCTGTTTTCGACTATCATTCCTCTAGGTCTGAAGTTACCCTCAAGACTCAAGCACCCTACCCGTGAGCTCCTCGAGCAGACTCAACGCTCACCTACATGGGCTTGCACCTCGTAGAGTTTACATGATTTCACTACGCACCCTAAAAGGGCCATACATCCTTTCTGTTGCACTTGTCCTCACCTCGCGGTGGACGGGCGTTACCCGCTACGATGCTCTATGGTGCCCAGACTTTCCTCCCCCTTGCGGCGGCGATAGTCCCCTGATCTCGGTTCTAGTTTTATATATGAGGTGTTGATCCAAAGCAAGAAAGATCAATCTTTAATGGTTTTTAACCATTTAAGTTCCGAGATTTCTTCCACTGATTCTAAGTCCTTATTTTTGATTTCTTTTCCGAGCAGGGCCGTTTTAAGGAGAGTCGCTCGGCTCTCAATAGACTCTTGACTTTCATAAGCGGAATTTATGGTTCCAAAAACAGGTAAGTGCCCACCTTTATTAATTTGAATAAATTGGGCAAATCCTTTTGCGGCATTCTGAAAGTGATGCTTTGCTTCTGGAAGGACAGTAGCACTGTCATGACTTCCCTGAAAGTAAGTGATAGGAGCTTTACTAGGGAAGTGATCTGCTTGATAAAGAGGCATGCTCTCATCAGCAATAAAACCTAGTGACTCACAATAATTTTTTTGAAAAACATTATCATTGTCCGAGACTAGTTTATCTTTTTCAAAAATAGAGTAGAAACTAGCTGTAGAAGAATTCATTCCTAGTTCCTGACAACCAATCATCCCCATCATCACATCACCAAATCCATATTCCGTATCAACCGGCTCGTGGTCAACGTAATTAGGAATAAGAGTCATGGCCATGGCATCATTGTTAAGAAGGATATCTAAAAATGCTTTGAACTTATCGGTAGCATGATCCAGATAAAACATCTTTTGGGCCACATTGGAAAACCAGTTACTCTTCAAATGGGGGTGATTTGATAACTCAAGAATTTTAGATTGAGATTTGAAGTCGAGAGAATCAAAAAAATCCTGAATAATTTTTCGCGTATGGGGAGGACTCATCAGAGAGTCTCCTCCGCGATAGATAATGCCTTCTAAGACAATAGCGCGAGTAGACTCTGGAAATAAATGGCCATAAAGGTGGGCCGGAACTGTTCCATAGGAGACACCATAGACAGAAAGTTGATTCACTTTAAGATGCTTTCTTATTTCTTCAATATCTCTGGCGGTGTTTTCTGAGCTATAAAAGCGTCGATCTAAATACAGTGATTCGGAGTCAGGTCGAGAACAGGAATTTCCTCGCTGATCAAAGAAAACCACGTTCCAGTCAGAGAATTCTAAAAGAGAGGAGTGAGAGGTATTTCCTGGACCACCGGCAACGAAAATAAGAGTCCTTAATTGAGGATTAAAAGGTTTATGAGTCCAAGCATAAAGAGAAGTAGAACCGAGTTGAGGATCTTTATAATCAATGGGCACATCAACTCTAAAGCTAAGCTCTTTAGGGTTTTTATTCTTTTCACAAACTTCTTTTCCTGAAAGATAGGTTTCAGAAAGAATAATGGCTTCGGCAAGAGGACTTTGAAGGAGTAGGAACAGGCCAATAGTGAGAAATTTCATGCAGAAGTTATAGCACTATTTTAAACAGTGAAGGATTAGGGATGGAAACTTTACTTTGATGTCTAAACTTTAGACACCGTAAGGAAGAAAGATTCGGCTACACTGCGGACATTGTTTAAATAGCTTATGAACATCAATCTCATTTTCATCAATTTTGGAGATTTTGAATCGGCACATCATACAGCTTCCAGCTTCAATTTTAGTGAAAGGTCCGTGGCTCAAGTTCTTTTGGGAAAGTTTTACAAGGGTATTTCTAATATTTTCGGGAAGCTTTTCTAGGATTTCATTCTTATGGGACTTTAAAAGTTCTAACTCTTGATCTTTAGTCTGAACAATTTGTTTTACTTCGGTTTCAATTTCCTGGAGAGTTTTTCGAGCACCATTCTCAAATCCCACTGTTTCTTGCAACTCATTTTCCAAAGCATCAATTTCCTCTAAGTAAGAAAAAGATTCTTCTTCCAAGTCACTAATCTTTTTTTGAAACTCTGCTATTTTCTCTTCACTGCTTCCTTGTTCTATTAGGCGAGTCGTTTGCTCACTTAAAATCTTTAGTTGAGATTCATTGTCGAGAATGAGTGAGTTTTTATTTACGATGTTAGCTTTTATTTCTTTACGTCTGGTGAGATGACTCTCAATTAAGGAATTAATTTTGTCTATTCTTGCGTTTTCTTGGTCGATTTCTCTTAATAGTTGTTGCTCCCTTTTCGATAAGGAGTCATATTCTTTAAGTTGAGAAAAATCTATTTGTTGCATCAATAAATCCTAAAGAGTTGAGAGTCTTCTATGCTGAATTCCAAAATAACTTACCTTAAAAAACTCGAACTGTTCAAGTTATTGGATGATCGAGAAGATAGTAAGTTTTTTGCAATTGCGGATCAAAAGACAAAGAATCACCTCCCTCAATGGATCCAATTTTCTCCTAATGTCTTCTGGATTAAGAATCCGGAAGAAGAAAAAAATCTGGATACATTTGCCCGGGCCCAAAATTTTTTTATTTCTCAAGGTATTCAACGAGATGATGTTCTTTATGCCTTTGGTGGCGGAGCTACAACGGACTTAGCAGGGTTTGTTGCAGCTACTCTTCTTCGAGGGATCGAGTGGGTTGCAGTACCTACGACCTTACTTGCGATGGTGGATGCGGCCATTGGAGGGAAGGTAGCAGTTAATCTAGATGCTGGTAAAAACCTTGTCGGATCTTTTTATGAACCACAATCCATTCTTATTTGTAATGACTTTCTAAGCTCTCTTCCTGAAAAAGAAGTTTGGAGTGGGAGAGGGGAAGTTTTAAAGTATGCTTTCCTTTCTAGTGATGTTTATGGCTTGATTATGAAGAAAGCTCCCCTGGAAGAAATTATTGTTGAATGTGCTAAGTTTAAATCAAGAATTGTTGAGCGTGATCTACGAGAAAAAGGAGAGCGTATCCTTCTTAATTTAGGGCACACGCTTGGGCATGCTTTTGAAACAACTTTAAAGATACCTCATGGTTTAGCAGTAGCCATGGGAATGAAATATATCTTCCGATTCATGAAGTTAAATCAATCTTTAGAAGAATGGGAGAAACTTGCTAAGGCCTTAGCTCTTCCTTTAGAAAGATTAGAAATTTCTTACTATGATAATTTCAATATTAAGACTTTTACTTCATTTCTAGAGCAGGATAAGAAAAAGGCTAAAAAATCCATAAGACTGGTCCTCGTCAAAAGCATCGGAGATTGTTATGTTGAAGAAGTTCCGTTAAAGGAATTTATTCAAAACATACAGGCTTCAAATGATTTTAAATATTGATAAAGGATTTATTCCACAGGTAATTCAACTCCCTACATCTAAGTCTTATGCCAATAGGGCCCTTATTTTAGGGGCCCAGAAAAAAACGCAAACCCATTTTGAAAAATTACCTAAAGCAACTGATGTAACTAACCTGATAAGCGCTCTTCAGGGCATTGGTTTAAATATCATTATTAATAACGATGAACTTACCTTTCTTAACTCTTTCCCTGAATGTGAGGATAACTCTTCTGCTTCAAAAATCATTGAAGTAGGTGAAGGAGGAACGACTGCTCGTTTTCTGGCATGTATGCTTTTGAAAGGCACTAAGCCTTATGTGCTAAAATTGGGTAAGAGATTAAAGGAGAGACCTTGGGACGAATTCATTTCTTTGGTGGTCAATTATGGTGCTCAATGTTCATTAAATGATGACGAACTTTTTATTCAAGGTCCAATAAAACTACCTTCAAAAATAGAAGTGGATTGTTCGAGGACCACCCAGTTCGCCACAGGTCTCGCCCTGTGTTTTAGTCCTGAAACCCAAGTTATTCCAACTCAACTTGAGACATCTCAAAGTTATTGGGAGATGACATTAAAATTAATCGAGGACTTTTCTTCTGATCTCTACGTAACTCCTATTGATTGGAGTAGTGCTAGTTACCCACTAGCATTTGCAGCTCTTACACGAGAAACTTTTTTCCCTCATTTATTTCCTGATAAGTTCCAAGCTGACTCAAAGTTTTACGACTTATTAAAGTCATTAGGTCTTCTTACCCAAAAAAATGATGGCGTACTTATTACTCCTACTAAAGTGACAAAAGATGTTTCTTTAGATGTAACTGACTGCCTTGATCTCGTTCCAACTCTTGTTTTCTTCTTATCCTATGTTAAAGGCCAACATGAATTAATAGGAGTGGAAAATCTCGTTTTCAAAGAGAGTGATCGTCTCCATGAATCTCTTCGTCTTCTTAAGGCCTTTGGAGTGAGTTACAAAGCTGTTGGTACTAGATTAATGATTCAAGGAAGCCATGAGAAGTTCGAAGAGAGTGTAAACTTAGAACTTCCTGATGATCATCGCATGGTTATGAGTGCAGCATTATTTATGAGATATAATGAAGGGGGCTCAGTGTCCCCCTTCGAAGCAGTGGATAAATCCTATCCAGAGTTTTTTCAACTTTTTGATTAAAAACGCGCCACCAGTGAAGTGGTATAGGTATAGTCGTAGTTCTTATTGCCTTCAATGATTGGATCTTGGTCATAGATACCTTTCCAGGCAAACTTTAATGAGAAGCGTGAAGTAAGAATAGAAGTGAGAGAAGCCTCATGAATGAGGAGATAGTCTTTAGATCTTGTAAAGTTTGGAAGATATTCTACCCAGAGACGATAAGAAAAGTTTTCATTTGGTTTATCATTGTATTCTAAGAAGACACGACCTTTGTTTTCATAAGCAGTATCAGAAAAATATTGATCTTCGATCGTGTAGCGATAACCCACTTCTGTGAAGAAGTTTTTATTCTCCGATTTCGTGAAGTAGTATTTTAAACCGGCGTCGGAGTTGTAACGGGCCTTAATTCCCTGAAAACGATAACCTTCCACAACTTCACCCACATAGAACCCTAGGTGATCAGTCCAAACGCGATCGAACTTATAGCTGATATTCCATTCGCGAGCAGAGACTTCATCTCTGGATTCACCATAAGTATATAGTCCTGAGAGTTGGTGAGTGTTTTTACCATGAAGGTATTTATTTAAAGTTTTAAAAAGATAAGTTTCAACTTGAGAGTTACCACCTGTAACAACAGATGAGATTTCAGATTCGTTACTGTACTGAGCAAATGTGAGTGTCGGTAAAAGAATAAAAACCAGTAATAAAACTTTCATAAGACTCTTTCCTTTTTGGTAATAAATTAAGCTAATTTACGAAAAGAAAAGAGTCAAGAAAGAGGGCAGGCCAGCTGCCCATCTTAAGGTTCAGGGAGTTGATGTTCCTTCAGAGCTGCTATCAGTTCCCTCAGGAGACTCAGTACCTTCCATTGTATCAGATCTCATGGTGCCTTCAGTGTCTGTCTCAACCTCTTCCTGGATCGTAGAGTCATCTTGCATCATAGAGTCATCTTGTAATGCTGGGTCATCTACATTCTCTTCTTCTTCCTGAACAGTAGATGATCCTGGTGAGCTACCCGGTCCTTCTGGATAAACTTCCTCCTGAGCTCCCATCACCTCAGTACTGCTTCCTTGGTTAGAAGGATCGGATTCTGTTTGTGCCATTAAGGCGAAAGAAAAAGTAGCAATCGCTAGAACCATTAAAAGTTTTTTCATCATAACCTCCATGTATAAGGGGGTGTTCCCTTTGACGGTATTGAAACAATTTTAAAGTTGGAATTGTACTAAATTTTCTCTAGAGGCTGGGCGAGGTTTGTTTCCGGATTAGAACGGTAATAATTTTTGTTTTGCTAAATCCATTAATGTGTCACAATAAATATAGTGGAGGCGTTATGAAGTTTCCGGCCATTGCTAAGAAGAGTTTTGATGCCCTTAAAGAAAATGCTCATTATACCAATATTGTCCAATTGGTTTTTGAACAACTTCTCAAAACTTCTGACCCTGTCAGACGAGCTGAAATTGTTCATGAGCTAGTTGATCATTTTATTGTTTCAGCATTTAGTAATGAACTTGTCCAAAAAATGTCTCCTTGTAAAAAAGGTTGTGCTCATTGTTGTCACAATGAAGTGTCTGTCACTGAAGATGAAATTGATCTGATCATTCAAAAGGCCAATCCTATCATCGATAAGGATCTTCTAAAGAAACAAAAGGAGAATTTCTCTAAGCTTTCTTATGAAGAAAGAAAGTGCGTTTTTCTGGATGAGAATAACTCTTGCTCCATCTACCCTCATCGTCCTTCTGTCTGTCGAACCAATGCCGTTATTGGAGAACCTGAACAATGTATTGAAAGTACTAATCTTAGATTAGTGAACACGTTCGAAGCTGACATGGCCATCTATTCTCACTTTCTCTTCTCTAAAAAGTCAGGACTGTTAAGCGAAGTTCTCTTTGATAAGCTTGCAGAAGAGGAATAAGTTGAGTTTAATTTCTCAATGAATTGGAAAGAACTAATTAGAGAAGAAGAAACAAAAGATTACTATCAAAAACTTCAAGCCTTTTTAAAAGCTGAGTATCAAAATAATAAAACAATTTATCCTCCACAAAACGAAACGTTCACTGCTTTTGATCTTACTCCCTTTGAAAAAGTAAAAGTCGTGATCCTCGGTCAAGATCCTTATCATGGCCCTCATCAGGCCCATGGACTGGCCTTCTCGGTAAAAAAGGGAGTGAAGTTTCCTCCTTCCTTAAGAAATATTTTGAGAGAACTCCATGATGATCTGAAAGTTCCTCTACCAAATGATGGTGATCTTTCAGCCTGGGCTAAGCAAGGGGTGCTTCTTCTTAATACGGTTCTGACTGTGGAGGCAGGTAAGGCCGGAAGTCACCATAAGAAAGGTTGGGAGACTTTTACTGACACGGTGATTAGCCATTTAAATGAACATCATACAGGGTTAGTTTTTGTTCTTTGGGGAGCACCTGCACAAACCAAGAAAAAACTTATTGATGAGAACAAGCATTTTATTGTGGAGTCGGTTCATCCTTCACCTCTTTCAGCTTATCGAGGCTTTTTTGGCTCAAGGCCCTTTTCAACAATTAATCATTTGCTTCAAAAGTCAGGTAAGTCGGAAATTAATTGGAATTTGAGTTAGAAAAGTGGTGGGACTAGCAGGACTTGAACCTGCGACCACCCGGTTATGAGCCGGGAGCTCTAACCAACTGAGCTATAATCCCACGAATATGAGTCATTACTTTACTTTATTTTTAAGGTACTTGCCAAGAGCTGTTTTTTTCGCCTATGTCTGAACTTTGGAGTAAAATCTTTCTATGAACAAAACTCCCTTTTTTAAATACTCAGGTAATGGAAACGATTTTATCCTCATCCAGGAAGCTGACTTCCATTGGGATCAGAAGCGCATTATGGACCTTTGTCATCGGCGCTTTGGCATTGGTGCTGATGGGGTAGTAGTCATCGGTAAGGAACCTGGTTTTGATGCTTCCATGAGGATCTTTAATTCCGATGGTCTTGAAGCTGAGATGTGCGGAAATGGACTTCGTTGTCTTGTTCGCTATCTTTATGATCATGTGGAAAAAAAGAATGAATATCGTATAAAAACCATGAAAACTTCCTTTGTGGTTAAGCAAGAGGAAGAGAAGTTTTTTATTGAGATGAATGTTGCTGATGATGTTGGAAAACTTGATCTTTCTCCTTTTCAAAAAGAGTTTCCTCAAGCCTTTTTTATCGACACTGGTGTTCCTCATCTTTGTTTCATTGTAGGTGATGCTGAGGCTATTGATATTAAAGCAGTTGCGCCATTCTATCGTCACCATCAGATTTTTCCGAATGGAACAAATGTTAATTTTATTCAGGTCCTTGATGAGAAAAAACAGAAGGCCTATGTTCGCACTTTTGAAAGAGGTGTTGAGGATGAGACATTTTCTTGTGGAACAGGTGTAACCGCTTGTGCTCATACCTTAAATCATTTCTTCGGCTGGAAGGGGGACATCTTTATTGAGAATCTTGGAGGAGAGCACCTCGTTCAATTCAGTGATAAAGTGTTATTTTCAGGAAAAGAGATTTTTGTTTATAAAGGCGAAGTGTGAAGGAAAGAGCTGATAAAGTTCTGACAGATAAAGGTTTAGTTAGTTCTCGTTCCCAGGCTAAAAGCTTAATTGAAAAAGGTGATGTTCTGATTGACGGTAAAGTCATTAAGAAGGCCGGAGAACTCATTAATCCCGATAGTGAGATTACCATTAATGCTCCAATGTATGTTGGACGTGGAGCTTTTAAACTCGAAAAGGCTTTAGCTGAATTTAAAGTGAATCCAACAGGATTAGTGGCCATGGATGTAGGCGCTAGCACTGGAGGTTTTACCGAAGTTCTTCTGTTGAATGGAGCTAAAAAAGTTTACGCTATTGATGTTGGTCATGATCAGCTCGCTCAAAAACTTCGTGAGGATTCTCGAGTTATCAATCTTGAAGGAACAAATATTCGTGATGTCTTTGAACTGGAAGATAAAGTTGATCTGGCCGTCATGGACATTTCATTCATTTCTATCACTAAAGTTTTGGATAACATCTTCAAACTTCTTTCACCCGAGGGAAAACTTATTGCTTTAATTAAGCCTCAGTTTGAAGCAGGAATAGAAAGACTTCCTAAGGATGGTGTTATTAAAGATCCTAAAATGCGAGAAGAGATTCTTCAGGAAGTGATTACTTTTGCGGAGAAGAATGGTTGGCACCATCATCAAACGATTCTTTCACCGATCGAAGGTAAAACAGGAAATACAGAATTCCTTTCTCTGTTTTCTAAAGATCCACATCATAACGCACATTAAGTGCATTAATAATGTTGGTATCATCTAGTCCGGAAATCTTCTTCCATATGTGATCTTTCATATAGATCAGGTTGTAATCGAAGAAGAGCTTATCCGTGATTGAAAAGGAAAGTTTTAAATCATTATTGATGAGTAGATCTTGCGAATCTATTTCCCATGAAGTGAGGTCTTGAAAAGGGCGAACCCATAAACTGTTTTCCAGGTTCACTCTCTCATTAATTTTAGCTTGCATGTTCAGGCGAAAACCGTGACGAAACCCTGTTGCTTTTTCTCTTGAAGTTCTTCCATCTTCTTCCATTACGTCAGTTGTCCTCATATCAAAAAGAGGAATGTAACTAAAATCAATATTCCTCCAAGTATCCGACTCATAAAGTTTCCAGGTAAGCCCTATTGGTCCTACAAGCCAATGGGAATCAGGGGTCCCTAATTTTGAGAAAAACATTGAGTTATATTGTACTAAAGACAATGAGGAAATGGACTTCGTTAAATCTTTAATAATGAATTGAGCTTGTCCTTGAGTCGCCTTCGTTGAGACTGACTCTTTAGTTAGTGGATCCTTTATTTTGGATTGCTGGTGCTCGAGTTGAGTGATGAGTTTATATTTCTTAGAAACATTCTCGCCACGGACTCCGGCCCTTAAGCTTTGTGCTTCATTGATAGATTGCCTTGCAAAAGGAGAGGCATAAAAAGAGAGTCGATATTCAGAAAGGTCTCTTCTAAGTTGATCCTGACTTAAATTCTTTTCCACAAATAGTCTTCTACGCTGTGGAGTTGTTACTTTTAGTAAATCTTTCTCAGTGATTTTCTCTGGAAGATCATACTTAATAGCACCGGCCTTTTTGTTTTTGGCTTCTTCAATTTTAGGAACTTTTCTTCTCTCCACTTCTTGCGGGACTTCGCGATGGTCAATTCCAACCAAAGTATAATTAAGATCGAGACTTAAAGCCTCTGCATTTGGTATACGATAAACTCGCCAGTAAGAGGTACTGGCATTGGATTTAATACAGAGAGCACGGGAAATAAACCCTTCTGAACTATGAGTAAGCATCACATGGCTTCGAACAGTTAAACCATCTTCAAATCCACGATTAATTTGAATGATGTTGTCGGGAAGTATGCGAAGAATTTGTGCATTGGCCAGCCGCTCACCTGGAGCGAGGGCCAATGCTGTATTAAATGTCAGTAGTATTGCTGTTAAAATGATCCACATAGATTCTAGTGTAAACCATTTCAGACAGATGAAAAGGCTAGTAATTAAGGACAGAATGTAGAGGTAAACCTTCTTCTTTAAACTTATTTAAAAAAGTAAGGTTAATCAGAATACTCAACGCTTTTACTTCGTAGTTATTCTTTTCACAGAGGGTCATTGCTGCTTTTAAGGTTCCTCCTGTAGCCAAAACGTCATCGACAATCACGACTCGCTGAGGTTTATCGTTAGCAATGAGTTCCAAAGTATCTGTTCCGTATTCCAGTTCATAGCTTTCACCAATGACCGGAGGAGGAAGTTTTCCTTTCTTCCTCATAGGAATGAAACCTTTTCCTTTAAGCATGGCCATGGCCGCTCCTAGAATAAATCCACGAGACTCAATACCAATCACTGCATCAACCTCATCCCAATTAATGCCTTCGCATAGGGCTTCAGTAACCTTATCAAAATGCTCTGATAATAAGGGGCTAATATCTTTAAACATAATTCCAGGTTTTGGAAAATCTGGAACTTTGCGGATGTACTGATCAAATGGGTGCATGTTTACTCCTTAGGGGAAGACATTTATTTATCAAGGTTGAGACAAAAGTTGAAGAAGGTGTTGAATACTTTCAGACCCAAGCTACAATAATTTTATCACGGAGGATAAGTATATGAAAATGTTTGCTCTTTTATTGGTGTTTATGAGTTTTTCCAGCTTCGGGGCAGTGATTGATGGCTGCTATCGAACGGTTTCATATAACGGAGTTCCGGTTGTTGAGGGGCCAGAAGAAGAGAGTAACCTGACAAAAATCTACTCAGTAAAATCTCACTACTATTTTAATGATTCTTATTCTCCTCTTACCACTAAGGTTATTTCTATCTTTAAAGGTTTTAGTAACGGCTGGTATTCTTATATTAATCCTATTATTTTTGATGATCTGGGTTCCACCAATGAAACTGAAAATAGTTGGAATTACAATTTTGAAGGTTTTGTAAATTATGCTTCTTCTTTTTATTCTTTTGATGAAGCGGATTTCTTAACAGAGGCCCACTTTGAATGGAAAGAAAATGGCCTTCTTTACGGGAAAGTTTACCAGCATACCAAGGTCCTAGATCGTCTTATCGAGTTTGATGTGGTCCTTAAAAAAGCAGTTTGTCCTGCTAAAATTGATTAATTACTAGACACCTGTACAGGAATGGATCATTTAAGGACATCTATATCACTGAACTTATTAACTCACTCTGGCCTCAAACCTGCTTCAAATGTAGGTTGGAGGCCAGAATGAAAATTTACTTTCTTTTCCTTGTTCTTCTATCTTCAACTGCATCGGCCGTTGTTCATCATAAAGTGGATAGTCTGGGAACTTCTCCCAAGGGGCAGTTTATTGCTCTTGAAGAATATGGATATCGTCCTGGTAAAAAATCTTTCTTCGTAGAAATTAAGATTTTAAATCTTTGGAAAAAACAATTCGTGGGAGAAGTTATTAGAGTAGAAGCTCCTGCTTATTCTGATCGCTTCCTTAAAGAAAGCCGTATCAAGGCCAAGAAACTAGCTGAAGGCCAATTAAAAGAATTTGGTATCTCAGGTTAATTTCTTAAAGTATTGAGACACAATATCAATGGCCCTTCCCGCTATAAACTCATCACAAAGATCATGCTGAAGAATTTCTTCTTTATTTAAGCAGACTGTCTTAGCTCCATGACTTTTGGCCACTTGTAAAAAGCCCGCGGCTGGATAAACGTTTCCACTTGTTCCTATTGATACAAAAAGATCACACTCTCTTAAAAGGGGCTGAATCTTTTCCATGTATAAAGGGTATTCTCCAAACCACACAATGTGAGGTCGGAGGTCTTGATTGCAGCAAGGAGATAGTGGAAGAAACTTTCGATACTGGAGTTTGTAATGATGAAGGTAACGGGGACTTGCCCTTTGCGATTCATTACAAAGATTAAGCTGAGTTGGAGCGTAATCTCCATTTAAGTTAAAGTAGGCGTAATCATCAAAGTAAATTTCACCACAATGAGTACAGCGTGATTCATTGAGACTTCCGTGCATACAAAGAGGGGATAACTCTTCATGAGGATCAGCGCGATGATGAAGTCCATCTACGTTTTGAGTAATAAGAGTGACTTTCTTTTCAGGGTGATTACGAGCGTACTCTACCAGAGCAAAATGGGCCAAGTTAGGAGAGGCTTTAGCTGCCTCAATTCTTCTCATGGAATAAAATTTCCAAACGAGAGTAGGGTTATTGTGAAAAGCTTCAGGTGTCGCGATTTCTTCCAGCCGATATTGTTCCCATAGTCCACCCGAATCTCGAAAGGTTGAGAGTCCTGAATCTGCGGAAATACCGGCCCCTGTTAGTATAACAATGTTTTTAAAGCCCATGTTTTGAGGATGAATTGAAATCAAAGTTTTAGCAAGGAGAAAAAGTGAGGAAGCTTGCGCTTCCTCACTCGTAAGAATTATTTGGAAAAGGTTTCGAAAGTCGTAACCGGAGAGTCAAAACCTTCAAAATAACGATGCCCTCCCAGGATTCCAAGAGTGTTTTCATCAATTCTTGTGACTTGAGAAAAACCTTTCGTCTCCTGCAAGAAACGACCTGTGTGACGCCACTTTTTAGAATCTAAGTCCATGGCATAAATATGAGAAACATACTCGTAGTGAGCTGGTCCTGTTTGAAACATACCGCCAAAAACAAACAGCTCATTATCAATGATTTCTGCTGCTGGAGCGAACGTCGCAAAAGGAAGCTTGGTTAGTTCAGTATGTTTTCCAGTAAGAGGATCAATCATTGTCACTCTGTTTTGCAGTTCAAAGTGGCTTCCTCCTTCACCAATTCCTCCAATGAGAAGGATGTTGTCCTGATAGTTAAGACCTGTGAAGGCACGACGTTTGAGATCAAGTTCATAAGGAGCGTAAGTTGCTTTGAGGTTTTTAAAATCGAAAATTTCGATACTCGAATGAAATTTACCATCAATGTCGTTTTCAAATTTAGGAGTCGAGTTCCGTCCTCCAATAATGTAAGCCTTGTCATCAATAAGAATGGCGACATTGGAAGAGCGGGGTTCGTTCAAATGGGCCACTGTTTCCCATTTATCTTCTTTAATTGAATAACGATCGATCTGAGATAAAGATTTCCATTTGGGCTTATGATCTGCTGAGTAAGCGAAGCCTCCAAAAGCATAAATATAGCCTTCATGGGCAAGGATCTGATAACCATGAGCCTTGACTGGACGAGGGGGAAGCTCTTTCCATGTGTTGGTTTTGATATCATAGACAGCAAAAGTATCCTGGAAGGATTCAGGAGGATAGGTATGCTCAGCTCCAGCATGTCCTCCGGCCATATAGATTTTATCTTGATAATTGACTGTACCAAATGAAGACCTAGGAGCTCCTATTATTGAAGCACGTAGGCTTTGTTTAAAATGCGTCTCTCCCATAAATTGAGGAGCGTAATGGCTTTTGTCAGGGCTACCAATAAGAAGATTCCACTTATCGTTTTTGAGTTCATAAATTTTAAAGAGGCCGTTTTCTTGAGAAGAGAAAACAAGCGTATTATCAGGCGTAAAGGCCGGAGCCATCTGGTGATTTTTATCGAAGGTCATTTGCTTGTGTGTTTTTAAAGTACGGTCGTAGATAAAAATCTCATATTGCCCTTCGATTTCTTTAGCATAGGCAACTAGTCTTTCATCAAATGAAAGGGCCGGACTCATCCCTTCTGCAATTACTTCTTTGATGTTAAAAACTCTATCAAGGAAAACGAGTTCTTTCTTTTTACCGATATTGCGTTGGTAAACTAAAAAGTTTCCATCCGAGGAAGGACGAGGAAAGAAGGCTGTTTCTCCTTCACTTAAATTGATCGCACCGTCTAGAGAGTAACTGGAAAGACCCTTTCCTTGTTTTTTCATCTCCTCTTTTAAGTTGAAGAAATAAATTCTACTGATGCCGTCCTTATCTTGAGCAGAGAAGAAGACTAATTTCCCGTTATGAGTGAACTGAGGATGGACAATCATTGATTTATGAGAAAAGTGAAAGGTCGCTTCTCGATTGGTTTTAAGATTTTTGTATTTAAGGTGCAGATCCTTATGGTCCGGGCCTGTCACATAAATAAGTTCTTTTCCATCCGGAGTAATATCCGGATAAAGCACCAGCTTATCATTTGCAGAATTAAGAACCCATGACTGGCCTTCCTGAGTTAAGAGGATTTGGTTTGAGTCTTTACCTAGGGTGAGGTGAACAAAACTGGCCCATAATGAGTTGGAAAATAGGCAGAGTAAGAGAATAAGTTTCATATTTTATCTATCCTTTGAGGTAGTTCAGTAAAAAATTAACTGAAAGAGTTTGACTTATCAAACAAAAATTAGTGACACTAAACAGCAAAATTTGCTTACTCCCATAAAGTCCTTCATTCAAGGCATGATGAAGAAGGCATGAGAACCTATCTACAAAGCTTTCAAAACTTTTCCCATAACGTAAAAATTTTTTTACTTGGTAATGCATTAGTCTCAATGGGGGTTGCCATTTATGGGCTTCTTTTCAACCTGTATCTAAAGCACATGGGATTAGGTGAAGCCATGATTGGGAACTTGATCTCTACAACATCTCTGGGAATTGCCTTCATGGCCATTCCGGCTGCTTTTATTATTGAACGTTTTCATGTGAAGCATCTGGTAATTTTTGCGATGACTTTATCCAGTCTCTTTTATGGGGCACAAGTCTTAAGTCATTCGGTTGAACTTCTTTTTAACTTCGGGCTTATTGCCAGTATGTTTATGGCCCTTTTCAATATTACGATTGCGCCATTTTATTTACGAAACTCTACGCCTCAAGAACGAATTCAGCTTTTTACTCTAAACTCTTGCTTAGGAATTTTGGCACAATTCATAGGTTACTTGATGGGAGGATACATTCCTTCACTGGTGAGAGGGATGACCTCATTTCAAGATGAAGTAACCGTCTTCAAAATAGGTTTAATGTTTTCCATCGCACTTATATTTATTCCCAATTTGATGTTTCTTAAAATCACCAAGGTGGAAATTCCTAAGGCCCGGATTGATGTATTTCAATCTTTAAGAGACCAGGACTGGAGTATTATTGGAAAACTGACTTTACCTAAGCTTTGTTTTGCCTTTGGTGCAGGGTTAGTGATTCCTTTTATGAATATTTATCTGAAAGAGAAATTTAGCTTATCAACCAATGAGATAGGTCTTGCTTTCTCTCTTCTGCAGTTCTTTATTTTTGTAGGTATTTTTATAACTCCGTGGTTTATGAAAAGAACTACCCAACTTCGTTTTATTCTTCTCACTTCATTAATCTCGATCCCTTTTATGATCTCGATGGGAGTTGTGGGGAATTTGGGAATGGTTTTAAGTTGTTTCTTTGTACGTGGTATGTTGATGAATATGTCTTCTCCTATTACTTCAATGTTTGAGATGGAGAAAGTTAAAGAGAAGGAATGTGTTTTTGCTTCCGCTATGATTCTTTTTTCTTATCACCTCGTTTACACTATCAGTACAAGGATCGGAGGTTATATTATCGAAAAGTTCAGTTTCGGACCGACCTTTTACCTTTCAGCTTTAAGCTATATAACGGCCGTTGTTCTCTATTATAAATTCTTTAAACTCGATGATGTGACTAATGATCAAAGACTTCCGCATGAAGATTTGACAGAAATAGCTTCATAAAATCGATTCGCTTCTGAGCTATTTTTTTAGCAGTCAAAGTATTCATGCTTTCTTGGAGTTTAAAGAGCTTTACTTGGTAATGATCAATCATAAATTTTTTATCATCGAGTTCTCTGTTTTCTGCCCAGAAATCATCTATATCAAAAAAATCTGAACCAAATTGAGTGCTGACGCTGGCACATCTTAAAATCCCGATAGCCCCTAAAGCATCAAGGCGGTCAGCATCCTGGACAATGGCCGCCTCTAAGGAAGAGGGTTTTAAATTTTTAGAATAGCTATGGGAAATAATAGCAGACTGAATCCATTCGACTTCGCTTTGCGTGAAGCCACATTCTCTTAATAGTGGAGCGGCTGCCTCTGCACTCAAGGTGGAAGCTTCAGATCTTTTGGGATCGTTCTTAGGCAGATTTACAAGGTCATGGCAGAGAGTTGCGGCTAAAGTAATAGCTTCACTTGCCTTTTCCTCACGAGCGAGCACCTGGGCCAAATTTGAGACTCTCAGGATATGGCTCCAATTATGGGCTGGATCAGTAGAAGGATAAAAAGGTTTAACTAATGTTTTGAGCTGTTCGATTCTTTTCATATAAAAAAAGGGCCCTCTTGCGAGGGCCCCTGTTGTTGCAACTTTTTAAGAGATTACCAACGGTTTCCACCACGGTCACCACCGCGATTAAAACCACGATCTCCACCACGGTTGAAACCACCGTTACGAGGACGATCACCACGTGGTTCCATTGGACGAGCTTCGTTAACAACTAGGTTACGACCACCCATATCTGAACCGTTTAGTTTTTCGATTGCAGCTTGAGCTTCGTCACTTGTTGACATCTCAACAAAGCCAAAACCTTTTGAACGGCCAGTATCTCTGTCCATTACGATTTTAGCAGAATCAACTTTACCGAATGATGAGAACATGTCGTTAAGTTGTTCGCTTGTTGCTGAGAATGGTAAATTACCAACGTAAATTTTGTTACCCATGAAAAACCTCCTAAGGCCAGGGAATCTGCGCTTCCAGAGGATCAGGAGCAACATGCTCGGAGAACTCTATACTGCGACCGGTTAAATCTTGAATTAAATACCATTAATTCTAAGTGAAAGGATAGCACAACTTTGAACGTTGAAAAGATTTTCGATTCTTAATTTTTATTAAGTATGTAAGAGGTTGAAACTTAAGCCCTCCCCTCAACTTAAAGAGGGGGGGAGGGGGGGGGGATATATTAATTCCAGCGAGATGTGGAAGGTGATGGTTTACGGAAATTATTATCTCTTCTTTCCATTGGACGGGCCTCGTTTACTGTCAACATTCTTCCGCCCAGATCAGCTCCGTGTAGTTTTGAAATAGCTGAGTCAGCTTCACTCACGTCACTCATTTCGACAAATCCAAAACCTTTACTTCTTCCTGTTTCACGATCGGTAATGATTTTTGAAGAATCAACTTTACCGAATGGTAGAAAGATTGAAGCGAGAGCATCACTTGTCGTTGAGAATGGAAGATTGCCAACATAAATTTTCTTACCCATTTTGATAACCTCCTTAAGGCCTGTTTGGGGTGAATTGTCTGAGGACCTTTGAGGAAAAATCCGTAGCGGTACACTCGATAACGAAGGACTTTTACCGGAACAGATTTGAGGTGAACATTAAATTTTTTCTAAAGAGCTTAAGGCAATCTTAACAGTGCACAAATTTTCCCTCTATACCCTTACGAGAGTTGAATTGATACTTACAATAAAACACAAGGAAGTGGTGCTATGAAAAGAATTTTCACTCTTAGTCTACTATTAACTTCATCCGTCGTATGGTCAGTCTCGTCATTAAAAGTTCAAAATTTCAATTTTATGTATAGTGATGGAACAGGTTCAGGAACAGCTTCAGAGTTTGAAATTGTTACATCTCAAACACAAGTGCTTGTTAATCGAGTGGGAAGTGATTTGGAATTTTCTTCTGCTGTTTTAGAGACACCTTTTGTTTGGAGAAATGCTCCTCAAATGATTCTTGATTCAAAGGTGACAGTCACTGATTTCAATTTGAATTTAAACAAAGACTTTAAAGCAACGATTACTAGAGGTGAGTTTGAATCAGAGAAGAAGATGACTATTCAAAATGGATCAGCTCAGTGTCAGCGTTTACAAGGAGTCGATGCCATTGAACAAGTCATTAATGGGTGTTTGGCAAAAGGTGTTGTGAAGTTTTCAAACTTTGAATCTCGCTCTCTGGATGCCTTCATTGCTGCATTGACTGATACAGTTGAGCCTGAAAGTACTCAGATTCGTTCCCTTACTTTAAATCTTGATAAGAAAAACTTTAATTTAACTGCCAGTGCAAAGTTTGGAGTTAATGGAACGTTGAGAGCTAAAGGAACTGCTGATGTTGATTATCAAAATAAAAAAGCAGTTTTCAAAGTGAATGAAGTGAAGTTTGGCTTCTTAAATATCACCGGGAAGTTTTTTACAGAGATAGAGAAAATGGATGTTAAAGGTCTTGAAGTAAGAAGACCTTATATTTATTTATCTCTTTAAGAAGCTGCTCGCATGAAGAAAATAATGCTTACGGGATTTGAAGCTTTCGCTGGAAATGCTTCAAATCCCACTGAAGACTTGATGAAAGAATTAGCAAAGTCAGGTCATCAAACCTTTACCTTGCCAGTGAGTTTCTCTAAAAGCTGGAATGAGTTAGAACAGCTCATACAAAAAAAAAGACCTCATTGGGTCATTAGTTGTGGAGTAGCTGCTAAAAGAGCATCCATTGATCTGGAAAGAGTTGCTATTAATTTTATGGATGCCAGTATCAAGGATAACGATGGATTCTTACCGCAGGAATTAAAAATTTATCCCGATGCTCCGGATAGTTACTTAAGCCATCTTCCTTTGAATAACTGGAAGTCGGTTCTTGAAAAAGATTTTCCAGTGAAAGTTTCACTTAGTGCTGGAAGTTATGTGTGTAATTATCTTTATTTCCAGCTCATGCATCATCGAACTCGGTATCAATATCAGTGTCTTTTTGTACATTTTCCTTATCCTCAGGAACAGCTTTCTCTCTCTCTGTATAAAAGCTTTATAGAAAAACTGTTGGAGATAGTTGAGAACTCTGATTCTGAATAAGCCTGCCTTGTTAAATCATTAAGAAAACCAACAATGGTCTAATCTAGCCAGGAGGTTTTCGTGAATATTAATGAAACCGTAACTGAAACAAATAAATACTCAAAAGCTAATCCTAAACTTCACCAGAATGCAGACCTGATCCAGGAGTTTGGTACGCGGATTCAGGTTCCATTGGGACTGGATAATGATGTTTGTTCTCAAAGTGTCACCGATTTGAATCTTGTTTTGGCCAACCTCATGATCCTTTATGACATGTATCGAAAAGGTCATTGGCAAACATCAGGGCAAACTTTTTATCAACTGCATTTGCTTTTTGAAAAGCATTACAACGAAATTAATGAACTGATTGATGAAGTAGCCGAACGTGTCCAGATTTTAGGAGGAGTGAGCATTGCTATGCCGAATGAAGTCCGGGCCTTAAGTCAAATTGAGGAGTCTCCTGCAGGTCGAGAAGAAGTGCCTGTTCAACTCTCGCGATTGGTAGAAGCTCATGAGGTTCTTCTAAGATGCACAAGAGAAGCTGTGAAGAGGGCCAATGAAAATGAGGATGAGGGAACAAGTGATTTATTAGTTAGTGGAGTGATCAGAACTAATGAAATGCAGGTCTGGTTTATTTATGAACATTTAGTGTCTCTCTCACCAGTTATTAGTAATTCGCCTGAAACCTAGGAATAAAATATGAAATCAATTCTATTATTAAATCTTTTACTCTTTTTCTTTGTGGCCTGTTCTTCGCAGGAAAAGAAAGAATCAGTGGTTTCGACAACATCTGCTAAAGCAGATGTGACTGGAAAAGTTACAGCGAAAGTTTCTTTTACTCCTACGGAAGAAGGGGTTTTGATGAAAGTCTACGCTTCAGGATTTTCACCTAATAAAACTCATGGCTTTCACATTCATGAAAAGGGAGTGTGTGATAAGCCCGATTATAAAAGTGCAGGAGATCACTTTAATCCTGGAGAGCATTCTCATGGTGGCCCAGCTGCACCGATAAAACACGTAGGAGACTTGGGGAACTTAGTTTCTAATGACAAAGGAGTCGCCGAGAAAGAGATCTTAATGAGAGATTTAAGAGACGTTAATCTCATTAAGAATAAGGCGATTATTATTCATGAGAAAGCTGATGATCTTGCAAGTCAGCCTACCGGAAATGCCGGAGGAAGAATTGCTTGCGGAATAATTCGCCTCGAATAGTAAAGCTTGATTATTATAATAAATGTAGTACATCTATAGATAATATTAATGCTAGGGGTGCCTCTCATATGAGGCTGAGATAAACCCTTTGAACCTGTTGAGATAATTCTCGCGAAGGGAAGCTTATGATGTACTTACTACTTTTTTTCTTTTCCTCTATTGTCTTCTCTCAAGAACAACTTGAACCCATCGACATTTCAGAGTCTAGGATTTCAGAAGATCTGATGGGGATTGCTACTCCATCTAATCCTATATCAACCCAAACCTATCAATCTCAGCTCCTTGAGAGTGAACGAATTAAAACAACAAATGATATCACTCAGCTCGATGCATCTGTCACGAATAACTACAGTGGAAGTGGATACTGGGACTCTTTGAACATTAGAGGATTTAGTGTTGATAATCGCTCCAATTATTTTAGAGATGGGCTTCGTATAAATGCAGAAACTGCAATCCCTTTAGAAAACAAAGAAGTGGTTGAAGTCATTAAAGGTTTAGGAGCTTTTCAAAACTCTGGCTCTGCTCCATCAGGTGCGGTCAATTATCGTGTGAAGCGACCTCAAAATGTTCAAGATTTACGTTTAGAGTACACAGAAAGAGGTGGTCACCTGACCCACTTGGACTATGGAAATACTGATAAGACTATCAAATATCGTTTAAATTTATTAAATGAAGAAATCAGAAGCCCTTTTCATTTTAACGATGGGAATCGACAGTTATTTTCTTCGGCATTTGCTTATGAGCTTTCATCTAAGTCCTTACTAGAGGCTGAAATCGAGTGGAGCAGAAGATCTCAGCAGAGTTTAAGTGCTCAAAGTTTTTGGGGGACAAACCTACCATCTGTGAATCCTGAACTGAATTTAAATAACCAGAGCTGGGCTAAACCTGTCGTTTTTGAGTCGCTCTTTTATTCTCTCCGCTACTCACATGAGCTAAATCCTCTTTGGTATCTTGGGGTTTCGGCAGGTAATCAGCAGTCATTGACTAATGATCGTATGAGTTATGCTTTTGGTTGCAGTAACGAGAACAACTGGACTGCTTTTTGTGAAGATGGAAGTTTTGATGTTTATGACTACCGAAGTGAGAATGAAAAAAGAACCACTCATTCAGCTCGAATAAATCTTAATGGAAGAATTGAGGGTGATATCAGTCAAGAGCTTTCATTTAATCTTCGTTATTCCCATTTAAAAGAAACTCTAGTTAATCAGGCCTATAACTTTGTGGGAGTCGGAGACCAGAGAGGAAGGCCTTTGCCTCCTGACTCTTCCAAGACGGACCCTTCCACTAATTTGGATGAGGAAACTCTAGAGTTTTATTTTGTAGATCGACTTAAAAAGAATGACTGGAGTTTGTGGTTAGGTGGTAATTACCAGTACCGTTATCGTTCTACCTGGAAACACAATGGCAGTGAAAAGAATAAGGCTGATAATCACTTCATTACTCCTTGGATCGCTTTATCCCGCGATGTGAATAACAAGACTTTTTACTTGAGTTACTCTCAGAGTAAGGAGAGTTGGATTACTCCCAATAAGCCGGATTACAATAATCCATCTGATATTCTGCCAGAGCAAACAACTCACCAGTATGAACTTGGAGTTAAGTCGCAACTATTCTCCAGTGCCCTTTTTTATTTGAAACGTCCTCGTTTATTT
>DATGND010000357.1:0-7190 GCA_035306925.1 Bacteriovoracaceae bacterium
AGAAGCCCAGTAAAAACAACTTTTCCCTCCTGGCCAATGGCTTCCCGCAGGGGAATCAGAAGTATTTCAGAAATTTCAGAAGACAGAGCATAACAACCACTAAAAGCGACTATTAAAATAACGAGAATTCGAATGACTCGAACCCTAAGCTCCTCTAAATGTTCAACTAAACTCATCTCTTTCATAAGCCCAATATAGCCAGTGAAGTATTTTCTGTCTTATTTTTTCTGCAAATTGGTCATAGAATCATAAAATATGAAATTTATTTACGGAATCATCCTTTTATTTTCATTTTCCTCATGGTCTCAGTCAGAAGGGATCTTGAGATGCTTAGGGCTTGAAGAGGCCAGAATGCATGAAAATAAAGAAAGCGGGCCACTCTTTCAACTCAATCAGAGATTGATCTCTGAATTAGTCCAGATTCCGGGACTAAGAATTAACCGAGTTGATTATCGCCGCATCTGCGGGCAAGGAAATGAAAGCTTAAAGCTTTTAGAACAAATTCTTATTCAAGGGAAGTCGCTTTTTATCAATACTCAACAAGGAATGCGAAGATCCATCACTGATGGTATGATCGATGACTTTATTATCAGCTCGAAAGAGATCTTTTTAAACTTTATCTCTTCCATACAGATGATCTCTCCTACTCCTCATTGTCTTAATCAGCATATTCCTGAGCTTCCTAAGCTTTTAGAAAGAATTAAGTATTTAGAGGATGAAGTTGAGCTTCAAAAGATTTTTGGAAACAAGGACCTGGAGATCTTTAAAAAGCTCCAGGATTACCCTCTTTATTTTAAGGCCTGTGAAGAGGCCAAAAGAACTGATAAATCGGGATCTAATGATTCAAAATAATCCTGAAGAGCGAGAGTAATCTCCTCTTCTTCTTGTTGCTTCATGGTCTCTCGGGAAGAAAGAATAAGCATTCCATTCTTAAAGGATTTTATTTCTAAATCTTTAAAAGGAGATTTTTCAAGCAAAGCTTCTGCCTTGAGAATCCAATCCGCATTACTTACATCTTTAAAGCGACGAATGGTTTTACGAGAGAAATACTTCTCTAATTGCTTAATGCAGCTTCTACAACCTAATCCTGCAGCAGATTTAATAGATAAATCATTGAGAGATTCTGCTTCATGAATCTGACTCAGAATATCTTCTTCAGTGGTTCCAGAACAGCGACAAACAATTTTTGAAAGTTCACTATAAGTTCTAAGTTGTCCCTTATAGGTATCAAGGGCCAGATTCAAAAGCTCAAAGCTTGGATGAAATACTTTTTGCTCAAAGTCTTCAAAACATTCAATAAAAGTAGCATCATCCTGAAAGAAATACTTCAAAGAGTTCTTATTGAAGTTCTTCAGTTCCAGGTAGTTCTTTCCTTCCAGAAAATAACAAAGAGTATTGAACCAGATATTATCATTTCCAGCATATCTGGCTTCCAGAAGGTTCTCTTTTTTATCAAATCGTAAGGCAAGTTTATAACCAAAGCCCTCACTGACCACCGTCGGCGCTAGAAGAGGTTTTCTAAAGTCGATTTGAGAAATTTCTTTAAAGCTGATCATCCGCTTCCGTCCACTCATCAGGTGAGAATTGAGTAAGAATCTCATATCCTGACTCTGTGATAAGTATTGTATGTTCAAACTGTGCTGACCAGGATTTATCTTTTGTGACAACAGTCCACTCATCTGCAAGGACTTTACAGTGACGTTTACCAAAGTTAATCATTGGCTCAATTGTAAAAGTCATTCCTGGGCGCATCTCTACTCCCGTTCCTCTTTTACCGTAATGAACCACTTGTGGATCTTCATGGAACTTTCGTCCAATACCATGGCCGCAGTACTCGCGAACCACACTAAAACCATTATCATGGGCCATTTCTTCAATAACGGCTCCGATATCTCCAAGTCTTCCCCCTGGACGACACTGAGCGATTCCGGCCATCATGCACTCATAAGTGACATCAACTAATTTTTTAATTTCAGGACGCACATTCCCCATTAAAAAAGTAGCATTCGTATCTCCATGGAAACCTTTCCAAATACCAGTCACATCAAGGTTGATGATATCGCCGTCTTTAATAGTTTCTTTTTCATTAGGAATCCCATGACAGATAACTTCATTACGAGACGTACATAAGGACTTAGGGAAACCATGGTATCCCAGTGTTGCAGGAATTAAGCCTCGATTGGTCATATATGTGTGACACATTTTATCAATTTCTTCAGTGCTCATCCCTATTTTGAGATTCTTTCCTAAAAAATGAAGAGTTTTAGCCGCCATTTTGCACGACTCTCTCATAATCTCAATTTCACGTTGTGATTTAATAGTGATCATATTTCTTCCTTATCTTTTAATCCCTTATACGCTAATTTAGAAGGCATGAAAAGCTTTCAGCTCATTAGATTAAATGTCTCCAGTTACCAATCTCCTGACTTTATAGAGAGAGAAAAAGAAACTTTGCAATCTCTGGAACTTAGGTACTGTCGTTCTCAAGATGAACTTGATTCAAGTCCTATAATTTTACTTACTAATACTCATACCAGACTTTCAGAAATAAGAAACCTTTTGAGTAGGACTGAACTCATCATACATCCCAACTCCGGATACGATAACTTAAGTCTGGATTATTCCCTCATTCAAAATATTCCAACAATTATTGGCCATGAAATACGTGCTCATGCTGTCGCCGATTGGATTTTAAGTTGTTTTTTTGAAGCAAGTATTAAGCGTCCTCAGAGTGATAACTGGGATCCGGGCCGGCAATGGGAGCGCACACTCTTAAAAAACAAGGAAGTGGTTCTTTTCGGTTACGGCCATATTGGCAAAATGGTGACAGCAAGCCTTAAGGCCTTAGGTGTGATTGTTCATGTGGTTGATCCTTATGTGGAAGGCTGTATAAAAGACTATCGAGAACTTCCGAAAAAAGATTATCACGCCCTTATTTTATGTTGTGGACTTAACGACAAAAATCGACAGATGTTTAATACAGAGCTTTTCAACCATCTATCATTTCACTTTATTTTCAATAGTGCTCGGGGTGGACTGATTAATGAAGAAGATCTTAAGGCCTACCTCGTAAAAAACTCAGAAGCCCGAGCTTATTTAGATGTATTCTCTAAAGAACCTTATCAAGATGAATGGAATAGCTTCCCACAAGTCATTAAATCAAGCCATATTGCAGGAGTGTACACAGACCTAGATCAAGAAATCATTAACTTTGAATATAAAGTTCTAAAAGACTATCTCCATCTGGATGCAGATAACTTTACGAAGAAATATTTTCTTCAGTTACTTAGTTCAAAAATTAAAGAAGGAGTCATCATTTGAAAGACTTAAAGAAAATTCTAACCGTCCCAGGTAATGGGGTTTTCACTGTTCATACGGCTCAGGACAAAAAAGAAAAACTTTTTAAAGCATATTATAACAGCACTAAAATTGATTCCGTTACTAAGAAATGGGAAGCCTCACTCGATAAACTAAATGATAAAAGACCTATGCTTTTAGGGATTCCTTCAGATTGTGGTGGAGGAATTCAAAGAGGGGCAAACTGGGGACCACTCTTACTCCGTCAGGGGATTATAGACAATAAGAACTCTTTTCAAGATATTGGAGATGTCCGAGTCATCCCTCATCTTCTTCATGATAAATATCTTAATGAGAAAACAATCAAAGATTGTCAGAAAGCTCTGTATGGAAGAGTTTCCAGACTTCCTGTCTCCCCTCTAAGCATTACCGAAAAAGCAACAGCTGATATTTATAAAAAATATCCTGAAGCCAGAATCCTTGGTTTTGGTGGGGATCATTCTATCTCCTTTCCTCTCACTAAGACCTGGCTCGAAAGTAGAAAAGATAAAAAGAAAGCGGCCATTGTTCACTTTGATGCTCATACCGATCTTCTAAATACTCGTCTGGGGATTGATTTTTGTTTTGGTACTTGGACTAATCAAATTTTAAAGTACTTAAAAACAACTGATCATATTGTGCAAATTGGAATTCGTTCTTCAGGTAAAAACAAAAAACACTGGAAGAACACTCTAGGAGTTGAACAAATCTGGGCAGGAGAATTCAACAAATGGGGCGTTGAAAAAGTTTTTAATAAAATAAAAAAACAATTCAGTGCTCTTGGTGTAGAAGAAATTTATATTAGTTTTGATATTGATGCTCTTGATGAACTCTATGCCTCTGCAACGGGAACACCTGAAAAGAATGGTTTGATTCCTAGTGACTGTATAACACTGATTCATCTTCTTAAGAGTGAGTATAAAGTGACTGGTGCAGATCTTATGGAGGTTGCTCCTTTCGTTTTACCTGAAGGGGTTAATCCTCGAGATCAAAAAGCGGCCCTAGGTGTAGCATCCGATGTGGCCAATGCTCTGATTGAGGTTCTCGCTTAATGAGAGAAATTGTTTTTCCTCCCGTCGATACTGCAGATCCTGATGGTATTGTAGCCGTCGGCGGTGATTTTGAAATAGACATGCTCATGAGTGCCTACTCTCAAGGTATCTTCCCCTGGCCTGTTTCAGAAAAATATCCTCGGGTCTGGTTCTCTCCTGATCCTCGTGGAATTATTGATTTGGATGAATTTCATCTTCCTCGCTCATTCAAGAAATTTCTTAAAAAAACTCCTTTTCGTGCCACCTTTAATCAGGACTTTGAAAAAGTCATTGAACTTTGCTCAACCGTAGAAAGAAAAGATCAGACGAACACCTGGATCACTGATGAACTTAAAGAAGCCTATATTAAACTTTTTTATCATCAATTGGCCTACTCGGTAGAAGTCTGGAACCCTCAAGGGCAATTAGTAGGTGGACTCTATGGGGTTATTATGGGAGAATTCGTTTCTGCTGAGTCCATGTTTATGCTGGAAGATAACGCTTCTAAGTTTGCTCTTTACTCTCTTTGCGAGCACTTCAAGCAAACAAACATCGCTTTTATTGACACCCAGATGGTAACAAGTGTGGTGGAACTTTTTGGAGGGAAATACATTCCTCGAGAAGTCTTTATCAAACGCCTTCAAGAAATTAATTGGTATCGTGATCGGACAGAAACCTTCCCGGACTAACTGACAATAATCCTTCAGGTGCTGCTTTCACACATTCCAGGCAACCAATACAATTCTTCTCACTTATCAAGATTTTATTTTCAGTGACTTTAATCGCATTGGTAGGGCAAACGTTCTCCAGATTCTTGATATCTTTGTGAAGGAGTAAGTCTTTTTTGGTGCCAGTAAAAACTGGCATTTTATGAGTTCGTATTGAAGGACGATAGTTCTTCCAGTCGCTAGGAGAGAAGAGCTTTGCACTCTTAGAGAGATTACTCATTTGTCTATGCAACCACAGTCTTTTAAATAGCGAAGCTCTGATATAAAATTCTTTACTTAAAATCATTATCTTTCCATCTCTCTTTCTCTGATACCTAAACTTGCTAAGGCCACAGGAACTGATTTTTCCTCAACACCTGTTAAAAATTCTTTCAGGGCCTGAGCAAGAAATAAGCTAGGAGACTTTATTTTTAATCGTTTAATCTGCCCTTCTCTACCTTGAACATAAACAATACCAGTTTCTCCGTTTGGCGCTTCTAAAGAAGAGTAATGAAACTCTTTATTAAGCGAACGAAGAGAGTTCATCCAGTCCAACTCATCCACATTGGAATCAATACTCCCTAGAGGTAGATTATCTAAAACCTGAGTAATGATTCTAGAACTCTGAATCATTTCTTCATATCTAATCAGATATCTATCAAATGAGGTCCCTTTAACTCCCACAGGCACATCAAAATCAATGTCCTGATAAAAATATAAAGGTCTAGATTTTCTCAAATCATAGTTAATCCCTGCTGCTCGTAGATTCGGTCCACTTACCCCATATTGAAGGACCGAATGAGAACTGACTTGAGAGTGATTTAACAAGGTTCTAAATTTTGCATTAGAAATAAGATGCTGATGATAGACCACAATATTTTTCAAGAAAAGCTTATTGAAATCTTGAAACTCTATGATCCAGCCGGCCGGGATATCAAAATTAATACCACCGATTTTAATCATTCCTTGCCCACTACGGTGACCAGTTAAAGTTTCCAGTAACTCGCAGATTCTCTCATAGGCATCTAAATAAAATTTTGCTTCATTGAGATTAAGAAGAGAGCACATTTCATAAATCACAAAGAGATGCTCGGCTATTCGAGTCAGCTCCCATAGGACGATTCTTAGTCCCATTGCTCTCTCGGTGATATTAATATTTAAGATTTCTTCTATATTAATGGCCCATGCGCCTGAGTAAAAAGGTGAAGCCAGGTGATTAACCTGCTCTAGCAAATAGGTGATATGCTTATGATCCTTCTTACATAACTCAGCTTCAATTCCTTTGAAATAAGATCCAAGTCGGATTCTGAGATCCACCAATTTGAAAGGATCAAAGCAATAAAAAGCCTCAAACTTCCCTAAAGTACTCTGAGAGAAAAGGTCCGCATGTACCCATCTCCAACTCTCTTCAGGATAAGGAGCTTCACTTTTATTAGGGTTGAAGCGAAGTTTAGGTGCATGAAAAGGTTTAGAATCTTCCTTTAAGCTCCATTCTTCCGAGAAGATATTTTTATTTCTCTCGGTTACGAACAAAGACTCTAGCGGAGTATCAAGTTTAAAGTCGTAAAGATCGGCCTGCTCTCTAAGTGCATACCTGGAAGCAGGATAAAAGTTCACTATGCTCGGAATGATCTCACTCTTATTGAACTGAACGTGTAAATGAAGTCTTTGGTGGGATTCAAGGTTCGCCACAATAATATCTAATTCAAAATCAAACTTATTATTACCATCAGGATTAGTGACCACTAGGGCTTCAATGAAATAAAGGTAATTCAGATCTTCCTTGGCAACCCTTACCCAATTAATAAGTTCTTGAGGGCGACAAAAAATATGATGTTCATCCCAAGCAGCCACATACTGCTTGTTTACTACCGAGAATAACTTTGTTTCTTTTTGGTATGAGCTTTTATCAAACATTGGTTAATTTCTTTTTACACTCGCAGAGTGCCTGAATCATGCTTTCAGGACGTAGTTCAGATTGATTGATTTCCACATATCGTGTTTGATCAAGATTAACTAATGAGGTCGTTTTAAATTCTTCTAAAAAATCGATAAGACGAACCCAAAGTAAGATATGTCCTTCACAGGAAATCATTTTTTCTATTTTTCCAAAGGT
>DATGND010000358.1:0-7522 GCA_035306925.1 Bacteriovoracaceae bacterium
AAGAAGGTCTCCTTAAAACTATTACTTATTTTAAATCACTATGAAGTGGATCATTTGCTTTTTTACTTTATTTCTTCATGTTTCTCTAGAAGCTCAGGTCTATAAGATTGGTTACCTTTTTGATTCTCAAAGTGCTTCCTGGCAAAAAGATCAAACTCTAGTGGTTAAGGATGGAGTGATTGCAGAAAAGAATCCTCCCACTCTTGATCCCAATGTTGAGATTATTGACCTGTCAAAAAAGTGGGTCCTTCCTGCTTTTATTGATGCCCATACTCACCTTTTTTTAAATGATTCAACCTTCTCTTATGATTTCTCCGCAGGACTTAAAAAATGGGTGAACAAAAATAAAGAAGAAAAAATAAAATTAGCTCAAAAAAGAGCTCGTCAAATGAGAGAGGTGGGATTTACCTTAGCTAGAGACCTGGGTAACCACGGGCAAATAGAAAGTAGTGATATAAAAAGAATTAAGGAGATAAAAATTGTCTCATCCGGAGCAGGCTTTGTTCCTTTGTTAGGACAGCTACCACCTGCTTCGCCTAAGGAACTGGCCCTTGAATATCGATTAATTTCTCAGGGCTATCAAGATCATCCTTATCCTCTGGTAAAAATTTATGCCGATGAGGAACCGAATCATCATTTCTCCCAAATTAGTGATCTTAAATTGATAACAAAGAAAGCACATCAAGATCATAAGCTAGTTGCTGTTCATGCAATCTTAGAGAAGGGAATTGATTTAGCCTTAGAGTCAGGAGCAGATACCTTAGAGCATGGAACCTTCATGAGTGCCAAGCAGTTGAAGAAACTTGCAGGGACCTCCATGATTTTTGTTCCTACTAATGCTCAAGCTTTGTTTTTGAATCCTCAGAGAAAGTCTTATTACCATGAAGATACTTTAAAAGACTTTAAGCGAACCTGTCATAATGTCAAAGAGGCCAATCGCCAGAGAATCCCTATTGCTTACGGTTCCGATCATTACTTTGACTTTCCTGGAGAGCACTTTGGAGAAAACCTTGTCGAGATCCTGCAAAGCTTTAGGCAATGTGGGCTCAGAAATAATGATCTCTTAAAGATGATTACTTTCACTGCTGCTCATACTCAAAATCAATATCGAGTAGGGAAGCTGGACGTTGGATACCTTGCTGACTTCAATGTTTATGAAAAATCTCCTGCGATGGATCTTAAGAATCTGTTAAAGATTGAAGCCATTTATCGGGATGGAAAACTTGTGAACTCTAAGTAGTCCTCTTTAGCTCTTGATAGTAATAGGCCTTATCAATCCTGGGTAGTTTTTCAATGAGAGGGATAACGATGGGAGTGATAAGTTTAAAGTGAGCTGGTTCAATTTCACTAAAATAAAAGTCTAGAATTTTCTTTTTCTCCTCATTGTTAAAATCTAGTAAAGAAGAGAGTGAAGGAGTTTTGAGCAAAATGGGATTGAGGGCAAAGTCATTCTTTAAACAAAAACGAATCATCTCCGGAAGTTCCTGCCAGTTTTGCTTCTGAAAAAGAGCATTGATAGCAAGCCTAAAAGGTTTTGCTCTACGTTTGTTATACTCCAGGACTTTTTCCAGGTTATTTAAGATTTTGGAAAGCTTCGCTGGAGGTCTGAGTACTTCGTAAGTGGTCGGCACTAAGGAATCCAGAGAAACGGTAAGAATATTAATTTCAATAAGGTCGAGTAGCTTCTCTAACTTAGCATTGATAGTCCAGGCCATATTGGTGGTGAAAAACCACTGGCAATTGGGATTGCATGAACTGACTTCTTTAATAAGTCGATAGGTATCGGCCTGAATAAGAGGCTCTCCTCCCAGCATGTCGATCTCTTTTAAGAAAGGGAAAAGAATTTCGCGGGCAGGTTCCCAAAAGTTTTCTTCGGTGTAGTTACCATTAGGAGATTGCCAGACCGTACAGAAGGGACAACGGAGATTACACTGACCGTTTAAGTTAGCAGTTAAACGTAAAATCTTTCCTTCTTGTTTAACTTTAAGCTCAGCCTCTTGGGCAAGAGTATTAAAGCCATATTCCAGGTGACACTTACGATGAGTGACCTCATCATGACAGATGATAGGATTATTTTCTAAAAATTCTTTTCGCCATTGTTGGGCCTTGGGAGAATTGCGGATATCCCAAATGTCGTTTAGAGGGCGATCCTTGATATTACCAATAGGAAAATTATCGCCTTTGTTACGGCAGATACCAACTTTCCCGTCGGGCTCCAGAATAATAGTAGTAAAGGGAATCAAGCAAAAGTTAGGAGATAATCCCTTTCTTAGTTCTTTGAGAGAGCGCTTACTCATCATTTCATTATAACTTAGATGGCCCAAGTATCTCTATTTTTTCTCAGATTATAGCTATTGATGAGTCTTTTGGCATTTTTCCAATTTATCCACAATACTGAACCAAGTAAAACTAGTTTAAACACTCGCATGGTTACCTCCGATATTTCTTTTGCAGAAGAGGTGCCAAGAAAAAGAGGTCCGTCACTTGTTTTTAAACTTTTTAAAGTAATCCCACGCCAGAATGTAGGAACCATCAGAGAACTGGCAAAGCCCTTCCGCAAGACCAGTAGGATCTTTGACCACTAAATACTTACCTTGAGCACTCTTGCAGAATTCAGCGGCAGGATTGCCCGCATGAATAAGGTTACTTGCTCTCTTTAGCTGAGGAGTTTTGAGGGCCAGACACTCCTTCAAACAGTCTTCGGAAACCCATAAGTTCTGATGAAGGTGGAGTTGGTAGCTTTGGGTGCCTTGGTGATAGCTTTTAGTCTGTCCAAGTAGTTGAAAGCTGATAAGGATAAAAATTAAAAAAGTAAGAATTTTCATTTAGTCATTATCCATGCAAATCGTGCTTATTTACAAGTGTTTTGGCGGCGAGTCAATGACATGTCTGAAAGGGAAAGTAAGCGGGAAAACTATAGACAGGCCATAGAACTTTGAGGGAAGATGTTAGCTCAACTAACGTAATTTAATTGATGTGGATGCAAGAGGCAGAAGCACTTTAAAGGTTAGTGGCACAAACACACTATCGAGAGGTTTCACACATGAGGCTGAATAGACTCATTATTCAAGGTTTTAAATCTTTTAAAGACAAAACGGTCATTCATTTTGATGAGGGCATTACCGGTATTGTTGGACCAAACGGTTGCGGTAAATCAAATATTGTAGATGCTCTTTTCTGGGTAATGGGTGAACAATCAGCAAAACACCTTCGTGGTACCAGTATGAAGGATCTCATTTTTGCTGGATCTTCAAAATATTCTCCTGCTTCTTTTGCAGAAGTGACTCTGGTTCTGGATAACGTCAACGGTAAACACATTAATATTAACGGAACAGTTTCTAAACCAACTGAAATTCAACTTACACGTAAGCTTTATAGAAATGGTGAGACTGAATATCGTATTAACGGTGAACCAGCACGCCTAAAAGATATCCATGAAGTTTTCATGGATACCGGAGCAGGAGCGAAGTCTTATTCTATTATCGCTCAAGGTGAAATTAACCGTCTCGTTCAGGCAAAACCTGAAGAGCGTCGAGTGATGATTGAAGAGGTGGCTGGAATTACCAAGTTTAAACTTCGTAAGAGAGAGTCTCTGAAGAAGATTGAACAAACTCAATCGAACCTGGTTCGTCTTGAAGATCTTCAGAATGAAATTTACAAAAACCTCAAAAACCTTGAGAAGCAAGCTGAGAAAGCTGAGAAAGCTAAAACATTAAGAGAGCGTGTACGTAGATACGAACTTATTGTTGAATCTCACCGTCAGCATGATTATTTACAGGATTATGCTAATGCCCACGATATGCTTAATGCTCGTGTGGAAGAACATGAAAATCTTAATCTTCGCAAGTCACAAATTGAACTTCTTCTAGAAGATGAAAAGATTCAAAAAGACGACATGATGGAGAGAATCGATGCTGCTCAAAATGATTTCAATGAGCACTCGAAAGTTCTTGCCGCCAGCGAAGAAAGAGTAAAACACCTTAAAAAATCCCTTATCGACAAAGAAAGAAATATTGAGCGTGCTCAAAAAGAGAACGCTGAACTTGCAGTAGATATTGAAAAGAGAACTGAGCGCCTTAACAATCTTGAGGCTGAGCTTACTGACCTGGAGTCAAATAACTACGAGCAAATGGACTTTTCTAACCTTGAAGAGAAGGTTGAGCTTCTCAAAGATCAACTTTTAACCTTAGAAGAAGAGTTAAGCGAGAAGAGAAGAGAGCTAGGTGCGAAGAAAGAAAGTCTTCAGGCTCTTGATAATGAAGCTTTTAAAAACTCATCTAAACTTGAAGAGTATGCTCGTCTTCTTCAAGACCTAACAAGCGAAATTGAAGTTCTGGAAAAGTCGACTTCTAACTTCACTGATGACCTTATCCGCGATCGCGCCAAGGTAAAAGAATATGGAGCAAAAGTAGAAGCTCTTGAAATGGACATTCCTGCTCTTAAGAAAGATGTAGAAACTCTTTCTGCTGAATTAAAAGAGCTTGATGCCAAAAACCGTGAACTTTCTCGTGAAGTCATTCAACTGGATTCTAAACGTCAGTCTCTGATTGAGATTAATAACTCTGCTGAAGGCCGCCGTGCTGGAGCTATTGAACTTGTTAACAAAATTTCCGATGGCACCATTGAAGTTCTAGGTAAACTTATTGAATGTGATCCAGAGTACACAGTTGCTGTCCAAGAACTCATTGGAGAGTCTCTTGATGCAGTAATTGCGACTCACGGTAAAGATGCGTACGCAAACCTGATCAATGACTTTGAAGCCACGGTTGATTTAATGTGGCCGATGGATGCCATGATTTCTGCGGAGTCTATTGGGCGTCTTGAGACTCAAGGCTGTCAGGGGCTTAAAGCTCTAAGTGATATCGTTCGCATTAACAATACTGCTTATGCAGATAAGATTAATAAAATCCTTAATGGATTCTTCGTAGTTGATAACCTGGATGCTGCTCTTGCTTCTAAGATTAATCCAGAGATTCAGTTCAAAGGTCTAGTAGCAAAAGATGGTCGCTTCATTATCAAGAAGGTTGGTAACTCTGTTGTTTATGGACAGAGAAATGAAGAGGCTTCTGCCGCTGAAGGTATCATTCAACGTAATAACCAGATTCAAGAGATGGGCATTCTTCTAGAAGCTAAGCAAGCGGAGCTTCAAGAGCTAGAAATAGCCCTAAAAGCTAAAGAAGAAGCACTCGTTAATAAGAGAAATGAACTTGATGAAGCTCTTAAAAACTTCAATGAGGTCAACTCTGTTTACGCTGCTACTAAAGCTGCCCTTGAATCAAAAGAAGCTAACCAAAATTCAAACTCAAGCCGTCTGACTATTTTACAGAATAGAAAGTCTGAAACTTCTCGTCTTCGTCTTGAACTACTTGAAAGTGACGAAGCTCTTTTAAATCGTAAAGATGACCTTCAACTTGCAGTAACTGAGCTTGCTAATGAAGTAGGTGATTTGGAAGATCGTTATCAAGAACTTAAGATGAGCTTTGAAGGTGAGCGCGATGAGATGATGGAGCTAAAAGTTAAAGCTCAGTCATATCAGCAGCAACTAAAGTCTCTTCATTCGCAAATTGAAGACGTTCGTTCTCAGATTGATCGTTATATCGAAAAACAACAGGCCAATAATGAACTTCTTTCTCAATTAGAAACTGAAATTGAGAACGCTCAAATTGAAGCAGAAGAAGTTGAAGCTTCTAATCGTGAACAAGCGGAAGTTCTCGCAGAGAAAGAAAATTTCCTCAATCTTCTAAAAGAACAGATTGCTCAAGTTCTTCTTTCTATGCAAGAGAAAGAATCTGAACTTAAAGAAATTAACTCTCGCATCAATAAGATTGAAAAAGAAAACGTTGAGCTTGAGATGAAGGTCGCAACGATCATTCAGGAAGAAGAACTTCTGGTGAAAGACATCTTCGAGCGTTACAAAATCGACCTTCGTGCAACTCTTATGAAGCATCTTGAACTGACAAGTGATCGTCTTGAAGGTTTAAGAGACGTTTCTTCTATGTACTACATGGAAACTGAAGATGGTCAGAAAGAGATTGAAGCCGTTGAGTACGAGTTTGAAAAACGTTTCCCTGGTCAACTAAAAGAAGCTAAAGAAAAACTCAAAGAATATAAAACAGAGTTCAACCGCCTTGGTGAAATTAACTGGCAAGCTATTGAAGACTACGATCGTCAAAAGATTCGTTATGACTTCTTAAAAACTCAGGAAGAAGAGTTGAAGAAGTCTTTAACAGATCTTCAAACGGCTATTAATCATATTGATGAGAAGTCTAAGGAGCGTTTCAAAGATGCTTTCACTGAAGTGAATGAGCGCTTCACCAAAGTATTCCCAATCATCTTCGGAGGAGGGGAAGCTCGACTTGAAGTGACAGGTGATCTTGATTCAGTTGATTGCGGAATTGACATTATTGCTAAGCCGCCTGGCAAGAAGATGCAGTCTATCACATTGATGTCTGGTGGTGAGAAAGCATTGACAGTAGTGTCCTTGATCTTCTCTATCTTCCTCGTTAAACCTTCACCGTTCTGTCTACTGGATGAGGTTGATGCTCCTCTAGATGATGCGAACGTAGGTCGATTCAATGAACTTCTTCGTGAGATGAGTTCTGAATCACAATTTATTTTGATTACACATAATAAGAAAACCATGGAACTCAATGACACCCTCTACGGGGTGACTATGCAGGAACCAGGCGTATCCAAAGCAGTTTCTGTACAACTCCATTAGTGGTTTGTGGACAGGGGAGAAGTGACTTCAGAAAGAGGAAGCTTCCCCCTTTTTTAATCAACGGACTGATTATGAAATTTATTCTTTTGCTTCTTCTTTCTTTTCCTGTTTTTTCTCAATCGATTATACCCAATGAATTTAGCGCTAGCTTTGAAGAAACTCTCATTTCCTCAGTCTCTGGCAAAACGATTAAGAGTAACGGAAAGATCAGTTACAAATATCCTTCACATCTGCGAGTTGAAGTTCTGGAGCCTGAGCCTTCAACGGTTGTTGTTAGTCCAAAAAAAACCTGGATCTATCAACCTCCATTCATTGAAGGTGAAAAGGGACAAGTGACGATAGAGAAGAAAAGCTCCTGGCCCCTATTGCAAACCTTTGATTCTTTAACGAAGTCTCTTGAAGGTTCTAAAGAGTTCACTCATAAGTTTTCTGGAAATAAACTAGTGATTAGTTTTTCCAAAGAGTCTGTTGAAAAATTGGGTATTAAAGAAGTGATCTTTATTGCTCAAGGCGAAGCTAAAAAAGTGAAGAGTTTTTCTGCTTTTGATTCTATGACCTTAACTAAGGCCGATGGAAAAGAGCAGAGCTATAAATTTTCAAATATTAAAGTGGGTCCGACGAAAGTCAGTGAATACACTTTTGATATTCCCAAAAACACTAAAGTTATCCAAAACTAATTAATCGACTAGTGGAGCATTCCAGAGCTCACAGTAGACTTTCTTTTGCTGAAGAAGTTCGAAGTGAGTTCCCTTCTCCACAACTTTTCCAGCGGCCAGTACGTAGATTTCATCACTATGAATA
>DATGND010000359.1:0-3527 GCA_035306925.1 Bacteriovoracaceae bacterium
CGATTTACCTGAGCCGGATTTTCCAATCAAGGCCACAGTCTCCCCTTCCTGGATGTCGAAATTTAAACCTTTCAAGATTTCTACTTTCTCGCTTCCTTGTCCATAGGACTTTTTGAGATTTCGAACTTTCATCATAATAAACCTTCCAGGGATTTGAGTACTGTCTTGGCCATCAGTTGGTGTCCTTTGGCATTAGGATGAATACCATCAGGGAGGTTCATTTCAGGAACACCCCCAACTCCTTCAAGAATAAAAGGAATGAGTTTGATTTTATATTTTTTAGCAAGCCTTGGATAAATAGCTTCAAATTCTTTTCGATAATTGGCCCCATAGTTTGTAGGCATCTGCATGCCACCGAGAATGACTGTGATATTTTGAGCTTGAGCCTTCTCGATAACACTTGCTAAGTTTTTTTCTGTATCAGTATTCTTTAACCCTCTTAGGCCATCATTAGCGCCAAGAATAAGTATTAAGATGTCAGGCTTGGCCCGAAGATACCAGTCCAGACGTTTTAATCCGCTAGCGGATGTAGCGCCACTGGAACCTCCATTAATCACCTTGACATCCTTGCCCTGTTTTTTGAGTTCCACTTCCACCAGATAAGGGAAGGCTTCCTCTTTGGACAAGTGATAACCTTCCGTCAAAGAGTCACCTAAAACCAAAATGGTCTTAGCATTTATTCCAACTGTGAAAGTGAGTAGAATGAGAGTTAAGAATGTTTTCACTTTTTCTGTTCCTTAAGGAGGGCCACCTCATCTCTTAGCTTTTTTATTTCAGCTTTAAGAGCATTCACTTCGCCCCAAATTTTATTAATTTCTTTAACATTCATATCAATACGTTCAAGCTTATTGTTTCCTTCCCCATATTCGTTTTTAAAATACTTTTGATCACTTGGTTTAAGGTCTCCAAAGTCATAGGCAAAAACCATGGGAGAAAAAAGCATTAATGCTAAAAACAATTTCATTAAAAACTCCTTGCACGAAAGATCATTGTAACAAATTTAAGATTTCTTAGTAGGATTATAAATTCGGGCCGCCATAAAACCAAAACCATAGGTTACAACGATCACATAATGTAAGAAGAATACAACGGGAGCGGTTTTGAGCGTTCCTTGTCTTTGAGAAATTCCTAGAGAAATACAAGCAATTAACAGAACATAAATTTTTGCTAGTTCCAGAAAAGAAGTAAAATCCAAAAATAGACTTAAGTGAAGCAGAATAAAAACAGATGGCAGATAGTAGCTCCAGGAAAAGTCCACTTTCTCCTTCATTAAAAGAGATCGGTAATATCCTCCTAGAAAACTCTCTTTAAGGACTTCATTCAAGTTAGTAGGCCATAAGCGACTTACTCTGAGTTTTGGGTGGTAATATAATCCAAATCCCTTCTCTGAAAACTTGGCCAACACTAAACTTTCTTCTCCTTTGGCATACTTTCCTGGAAAAGAGATAAGAGAAAATAAGTTTTTTCTCACCCACAAATTAACTAAAGAAAGATTTTCTTCAGAAGCAAATTGAATTTTTTTTCCAAGTGGGTAATGTCGAGAAAAGGTTAATCCCGTACAGAAAGGCGAAGTCATCACAGTTGCTACCGCTTCAGAAAAATACCCCAAATCAGGAGCAGCAATACTTGGCCCCCCAATAACATCCATTTCTTTTTTTGTTAGAAGGGGTTCTACTTTCTCCCAGTATCCCTCTTCCATGGAAGCCTTCTCGTCAATAAAGTAAATCCATTCGGTATCACCTACTTGAGCGAGAGCGAGATTTCTCGCTTCCCCAGGAGATATCTTTTCTTGAGATTCGATGACTTTCGTGTGAGTAAAATAATCATTCAGAGAGGATTTCACTGACTCATCTAAAACAACACCATTGCCTATAAGAATAAGTTCGCAGTCACGAGGTAATTGCCGCAACGAAGAGAGGCATTTAATTAAATGTTCTTTAGGACCCTGAGTAACAATTATTACAGAAATTGAAATCATGAGTTCCACCTTGAAAAGAGGCCCAAACGATAAGCTTGGGCCTAATTATGAAATCAAATTGAAGAAAAGATTTCTTTTATCTCATTCTCTGAAAGAACAGAGAAATCAATTTTATTATCAGTTAAGAACTGATCATTATAAATTTTGGAGACAGCTCTTTCACCACCATCACAAATAAAAGTCGCAATTCTTTGACCAGGGCCATATTTTAAAGCTGTTCTCAGAGCGCCGGCCAAGTTAAGAACCGAACTCATTCCCATTACTAAGCCTTCCTTTTGACGAATATATCGTGCAAGCCAGGTTAGCTTTTGGTCATCAATAGTAAAAGCTTCGTCCTGCTCTACTAAACCGTATAGTTCTTGGAAGCGGCAAATCCCTACTCCCTCGGCCATGGTTGAACCATCATCACTTTCCCATGTTCCATTCTTAAAAAATGAAACAATCCCCGAACCACAAGGGTCAGGCACCACAACACGAATATTTTTATTCTTTTCTTTCATAAACTTCGAAACTCCCGCAAGAGTTCCTGCAGATCCGGCAGCAACTACAACCGCATCGATTTTTCCATCCAGTTGCTCATAAAGCTCAGGTGCTGTTCCTTCATAGTGAGAAAGATAGTTATCAGGATTATCAAACTGATTGGCCCACCAATAATCAGGTGAACTTTGACCAATTTTCTTACCGACTTTGAAGAAATGTCTATCATCGGTAAATGATACAGCTGCGGTTTCTACCACCTCTGCACCATACATCTTGAGAATCTTGTGTTTTTCAGGGGCCATTCCTTCTGGCATAACAACAATGACTTTATAGCCTAAAGCTTGTCCTACCATTGCTAAACCAATTCCTGTATTTCCTGCTGTTCCTTCTACAATAGTCATACCAGGCTTCAAGTCACCGCGAGCAATGGCCTTGGCCACCATGTTGAATGCAGGACGATCTTTAATCGTTCCTCCAGGATTCAAGTTCTCACACTTCATGAAAATTTCACATCCTGTCATCTCACTCAAACATTGAATTTTGATGATTGGAGTATTACCAATAACTTGAAGTAGTCCTTGTGACTTTAGTTTAGCTATAAGATCCATTAACTTTCCTTATGTTTTAAGGTATTTTAAATAATAAATTTATACTGCAAAAGGCACCCAATGTCTTCAAAACTTACCCAATTTTTCCATCAGAAGAGATTTCAGACAGTCAATCTCCAGCTTCCTGTTCCCCAAATCAGACAAAGTGTGGATGAACTGCTCTATCTTCTTTTCCCACAAAGGCTGTGCTGTGAGGAAAAAGCACCAGAGAATATTCAAACTTTGGTTACTCATTTAGAAGAGAGTTTTACCCAATATTTGAAATTACTCGCGAATCTTTCACCGGAAGTATCAAACAATGCCAGTGCTTATGTGAAAGAATTTATGGAATCCCTTCCAGAAATTGCTGAATTACTTGATCGTGATGTGGAAGCTGCTTTCAATGGAGACCCTGCTGCTTTTAGTAAGGAAGAAGTGATTCTTACGTATCCAGGATTTTTCTGCATCTGTATTCATCGTCT
>DATGND010000360.1:0-6544 GCA_035306925.1 Bacteriovoracaceae bacterium
TATAAGTCGTAACTAAAAGAGCAGAAGCATTTTCAATCACATCTCCAGGAATAAAGTCGCAGCTTAATTCATTCATACAACCTTTGGAGATAGCAAAAGTTCTTTCACCATCAGGTGAGATAAAACAAAGAGCTCGCCCCATCGGGCGAGAACAAGGTTGAAGGTAAGTCAGATTAACTTTTGAAGAAGTATTGCAGATATATCTAAAGGCGTAGTCACCTACTTCGATATTTTTATTAATAGTACCGAGGGCAACAGAGGCACATTCGGAAAGGATGGAAAAATTATGAAGCGTATTTCCTACAGCTCCACCTGGAAATTCTCCAGTAACTTTTCCTTCACTCTTATACTTCCAGTAAATACTGTCGGCCAACTCATCATCGATAATAAATGATTCTCCCTTAGGGAAATTGTGTTTTTCTAAAAACTCCGGCTCCACCGATATTTCAATATCAACGAGCAATTGATCAAGGCCCACCACATAGATATTCCCAGGGCGGTGAATCTCATCATCTAATGATCTTCTTTGTTTTTCTTCGACAGGAAAGTAATGTTTTGTATTTCTTCGGCCAGGAAACTTCATAGAAAAATACCTCTAAAATGGAAGGCTTATTTATAAACCATTTTGCTAGCCTATGGAAGAGACAGCTCGACTGATAAGTCATTTTCATGGTAATATTTTCATATGAATACTCTAAATCTCCCTCAATCAACACCAGTTTTTGACTATTTCCCATCACTTACTCCTGACACCCTCGGACTACTGTCCATTCCTCACTCTGGAGAAGTCATTCCGGAGGAGTTTCTTCCCTATCTAAGTGGAGACACGATGGCTTATCGGGAAGATGTGGATTATAAAGTAAATGAATTGATTGACATTAAGGCCCTTCAAGAAGCAGGAGTGGCCGTTCTTGTAGCGCGGGTTCACCGTATCTGCATCGATCTTAACCGCTCAGAGGACGCTAGCTTCATGTTTTGGAAACAAAATACACAAGGAGCACCTCTTGTCGTGAAAGAAGCAGATCAGGAAACTCAAAGATTTCTTCTGGATAAGTACTACCGCCCTTACTATGAAATGATGAAAACCATCATGCAAAACCTAGAACAAAAGAAAAAAGGTCTGGTGAGCGCTGTTGATCTACACAGTATGCCTTCACGCCCTACTGCATACCATATGAAGCAAAATCCTAATCAAGGAACACATCGTGCAGACTTTTGTTTAAGTGATCGGAAAGGGCTTACCTGTCAAAAAGAATTCATTGATTTCTTTGATCAGGCCCTTGCTGCTCACTATGAAACAATTCAAAATAATCCTTATGTGGGTGGACACGTTACTGAATATCTCAATGGTTTCAGGTCGAATAATATTCAGATCGAAATCAAAAGAGAGATTTACATGGATGAGGTAAAAAAAGAACTCGTTCCGGAGAAGGTCAATAAGTTAAAACCTATCTTAACTGATGCCCTCATTCGTGGTTTTAAAAACTTTAATTCATAAAATCAGCCTCACTTAAATGTGAGGCCATTAATGAACGATAACGTCATCTGTTTGCAAAGGGCCACCCTCTTTGGCCTTCCGCAATCGGATCATCATTTTTTCTTCTTCCGAAAGATTCTCTAACTCATCAGGAGTTACCACTGCTTTTCTTGCGGCTTTCTCACGTTCCTCTTTTCGCTCCAATTCAATCATTCTCTGCAACTGAATTTCCGGATTAGATTCGGCACCACCCTTTCTCGTGGTAAATGTTGTTCCGAACTGCGAGTAAGCAAACTGATAGAGTGGTATCAACTGCAGGTCATTTTGCGTTCCACGCTCTAGATGAAAAATCATCTCCCGCATGAGATTCTCATTTTTAATATCCATACTCCAGGCAGAAAACAAGTAGAGCATCCCTTCTGAGTCAATCTGTCTGTGATAGCTTAGTTGCTTAAATTCTTTATACAGAATATCTCCCATAGAATTATCAACATGGGTAAAATTAATTGAACGTAAAAATTTTGATCTTAACTTCTTCGATTCTGGATTTCTTAAATCTGTTTTTAAAACGTAGGTATAAACCTGACCATTGAGTAATTTGTTAATCATCTCAACTCGATAGTCCTTATCTTCTGATTCTATTTCCAACACAGCAATATCATCATGAATGAGTCCATACTTGATGGCATTTGGAGGAAGCATTTCAGAACGAAGATACATGATGTAGAGGTCATAGATCATCTCATCCATATCTTTGGAATTAACTTCGATCTTTCTTGTATAAACGTCTCTCCAGAGCTGATTCTGATCGTACTTTAAAATACGATTTCTTACGAATGGCAGCTTAAAAAGCTCTTGTCCAAGACTATAGTCTGGAAGATAGCGAGCGGTAACGGTATAGAGATTACTTAACTCCCTGCCTTTGGCCGAAAGGATACTCATCCCAATGAGAGGATCAGACTTAGAATCGAATCGTTGAATGATCGGCACTGTTCTAAAAAGTGGATGTCTAACGGGAAAAGGGACAAGCGTGTTTCTTAGTGGAAAAGGCTTCCATAATTGCTGGAAATCTTCTTTATAATCTTCAAGAGGATCAATATCTTTGGGAAGCAAATAAAGGCTTCGATAAGAACTAATCATGTAGTACTTATTCCACCCCTTCCCGTTCAACCAGCTTGAATAAAGCTGATAAGGATAACCCTTAATGAAAATGTAACTACCTAACAGGCAAAGAGCTACTAACAATAAAAATCCGGCCAACCAACGCATGCAAATACCTTAAATCTCAAACTTCTTTTCCTATCTATCGGCAAGATAATAAAAACTCATGAATTTTTCCCAATAACCGAAAAGAGTGAAGAGGTTTACTATGAAGATATTACTTTTAATTGGTTTAATGGCCCTCATCGCCTGTGAAGCTCCTCAAAGAACGAGACTTCAATCCGCTTATGATTCTATGACTAACCCCTACACTGATGGGCAAAACAAATCCCCTGAAAGTGGTGGTGAGAAGGGTGATTTTGGAAATGACAACACGTCTTCTCCCCCGACTTCATCAGAATATTCTCATTGTGACTTTAGCTATCGATATCACACTGTGGATATTGGTCACTTTGCTGTCTGCCAAAGTAGGAATGATGAAACAAAGTTTAAATTCAAAACACAGATGGCCAATAGAAACGTACAGGTTTGTTTAATTCCAACCTATCGTGATGCCAGTGGAAGTTCCACTTATTTAGGAAATCCTCAATGTCTTTATACGGAGGCAGGAAAAGAATATGAAGGCCGTCTTTATAAAGATCGTAATGGGTTTTCTGGTTACACGATTAATGGCGTGATTGTTCTAAAATATGGATTGCATACAGGTTACTACAGCTGTATGAACGCTGCTCTTAACTGGCCGGCCAATATCTGTCCTCATCCAAACTACAATCCTACTTGTTATCAGTATTACTCTAATTGTCCGGGTGGTGCTTCTACCAACGGTAATTGTTCTGCTTTAGCCAACAATTACATGAGACAGGTTTGTGAGAACTTCAAATCAACTTACTCGAACTCTTACGCAGATATCAGTACACGTTAATGACGTGTACTGATTTTTTTTCTTTCACCTCTACAAAATCTCTCAGCTAAAACCTCAAACTTTGTAATAAAATTCAAGATCACCATTAGTGGATTATCTTTGCTCTCTTTAAGGGTAAGTATAATTTGAGAGTATGACTCTCCCTTCTCCACAAAAAATTTCCGGTAAACCTCCACCTCTTCATCATAGATCCATACTTCATCCGGAGAAGTTAAAGTCTCCTCTATTTGATGATCAAATTTATGATAATCAGTGAAGTCAAAGTCCCCTGTAGGGGCATGGGTGATTATTTCGGAAAGAAATTTTGATTTCAAAAGTCCTAGTTTTTCTTCGATTTCTTCTGATATTTCCATGACTTACCTTTAGAAAAGAACCTTATGGAAAAAGATACCCTCTCGGAAGGCAGTCAGGCAAGAAGGTAGAATGAAGAAAGCAAAAGGAGCAGGTTTCATGAGGAAATTAGCAACAGAACAAGGACTTGATCACTTAATCGAAGCAGGAAGCTCAGGTTATTTTCCTTTATTTCATCAAGAGTGGATTAAAGAAAGTTTTTCAGATTCTACCACTCCTCGAATTTCTTTTTCTAAGGCGGCTGAAAACGTTGAACGCTACTATCAGCAAATCAAACGTCACTCCAGCTATGAAAGAAAAAAGACTGCCCTTATGGCCTTTAACCCTGATGAGAGAACTGAGTTTGTAAGATCATTTATGAGAATGGTTGAATTCAGATCTCTGGATCGCATAAAGGAACTCCATTGAAGTATATTCTAGGCCCACTCCTATTCTTCTATAGTCAGTCGACTTTTGCAGAATATAGGGCCTATCAATATATTGTTAAATCAACTGATCAATTTGCTCTTGCAAATGGAGCTCAGGCACAGATTATTACTTCTACCCTCAATCCGGCCATGTTCAAAAGTTATCATGGAGGAAGTTTTCTAACGGTTGAGCTTTTGCGTACTTGGATCTGTCCAGGTTATACTGGAGGAAGAAAGCCCATTTGTCCGCATCCCTATGATCAGGAGGATTCTGAGTGAGCTCAACAATCAGAGATTTTAGCCAACTTCGTGATCAAGAGATTTCTTCTCTAAAAAAACAAGTAGCTCGCGAAAGAAGAGTCATGGAAGAAGTCCATCAAAAGAATAAAGCTGAAATTAAAGCTACTCAGGAACAGGAAATTGTAGAGATAAGAGATGATCACGCCCAAAGAATCAACGAAGCTCATGAAAGAAAAGAAAAAGTTCTAGCTGATTTAGAAAGAAATCTTAATAACACTAAGGACATGACTGAAAAGCAGCTCAATGAGCTTAAGGCCAAAACTGCTGAACAGGAACTTAAGATTCAAGATGATCATGCGCAAAGACGTCTTCTTCTCAACGCCAATAATGAACAACATCTTCAGGAAGTTAATTATCGCTATAATTCCCAGCTAAAAAAAATTAATGCTGAAGGAGAAAATCGAATACATCAATCTAAAGAAAATCTGGCCATCAGACATAATGATTTGAAAGATGATTTTCAAAATAAATTGCAGCAAACAACTAATCACTATAATGCGCAACTGGCTCGACAAGATCAGGATTTTGAAAAGAATTCCAAGCTAAAAGAACTCGAATATAAAACTAAAGAGAGAACTCTGCGAGATACTCACGAAAATAAAATTATTGAACAAACCGAGATCAACCAGAATCTCTACCAAACACGAGATAAAGATTTTCGAGAAAAGTTTCAAGAACAAGATAAGTTTTTTGAAAAAAAGTTTGCTGACCAGCTAAGCACTCATCACACTCAATTAAAGGGTCTTGATAGTAAATTTGACACCCTTTCAAAGAATTTAAAACACCAGCACATGACTAAAATTGAAGCGGTCAAACAGAAGGAAGATGACATCTTCTTTGAATTCACTGAACTTAACAGCAAAGTTAAAGACCAAGGAGACCATTATCTTGTGGAAGTAGAACTTCCTGAATATGCCCGAAAGGATTTAATCCTCACCACCAACAACAAAGAAATTATTTTAAATCTTAATCGACGTTATCAGGATCAAATTGACAAAGATGGGATTAAGCATCGAGTTAATAAGGTAGAAACTCTTAACAGTCGCATTCCAACAGAACACCACCTTAATCCGAAAAAAATCAGTTCTTCTTACTCAGATGGGATTATAAGCTATAAAATCTATAAAGCTTAAGAACTTAAGCAGTTATTCGAAAATCTGAATATTTTCTGGAGTTAATAGGCTCAATTTCTTGATTGATCTCTCTAACTTCAGATTTTGGGGGACCTTTTAAGCAGAAGCGGTGAAGGGCCTTAAGATCTTCAAGCTCCCCTTCAGCAATGACCTCAACACTACCATCTGGAAGATTGCGAACCAGGCCTGTTACCTGATGGCCACTTTCCTCAATATAATTGGCCACCGAGTATCGGTAACCCACTTTTTGTACTCTTCCCTTGATATTTAGTGTCATTCTCAACATAGGTTTATAGGAACAAAAAACTCATAATCTTGCAAGCCTAAATATCTAGTTAAGAAGCTCTGTTCAGAGTACAATAAGCATCATGATTAGGCCTAAACTTGTTCATTTCACCAGCATTGAATCAGACGATTATATTCATATTCGTGCGTCTATGACCTATTCTCACCAGGCCAAGTTTGAGTTCTTTGAAGAAATTAAAAAGAATTTTAAAGATTTCGTACCCACTAGACCTATTCAAAGTTTAGGACTTCTCACTTCTAACGAATTTAGAATGAAAGTAGTGGGCCTTGATCAGGAAGATAACATCAGCTTTATCAAGCAGTTTGACTCCGATGCCTTCGGAAACTTCAACTTTCGTATTCTAAAGCCTAAAGATCAAAGCGACTTAAAACTTAAAGTTTTTGAAATCAACACACATCCAGGACTTGAACTCCTCATTGGAAGCTTCATTCCTACTAAAATTAAAAAGCCTAAAAAAATTCTCATCACAGACTTTGATAAGACTCT
>DATGND010000361.1:0-8763 GCA_035306925.1 Bacteriovoracaceae bacterium
AAAAAAATTGAAGAGTTCTTCAAAGAACAATTGGTGGACTTATCTCTATCTTAGAGAGAAGAGAAGTCTTATCATTGTTATTTTTTTTAATATTATAATTACAGCAGTCCTTGGGTATTTTACTCCCCAAGTGATTTCTGATTTTTATAATAATCTCAATAACGATACTGGCTACCGTCACTTCTTCATCATGCTGGCAACTCTCATTAGCTTTGAATATCTTAATCGTTTTGTTTTCCAAATTTGTACCCATCTTTATATTAGAAGTTTACTAAACCATGTGCGAGTTCAGAGTTTCTCTCTATGGTTGAAAGCTCCGTTTAGAAAAAGAAGAGGAAAGAAGCACGACGAATACCCGATGGGGGAAGTTCTTGCGCGGATCATGAGTGATACTGACGCTATTAAAGAGATGGTGACTTCCGGAAGCTTCGGAATTTTTATTGATATTATTTTTGTGATCTCATGTCTTATCAGTTTTTTAAGACTTAACTCTCAGACAGGTCTGGGACTATTTATCGCCGAAGTTCTGGCCTGTATCCTGCTGGTAAAAGGGTCCCGGGCCATGGCAGGTATCTTTATGGACGTAAGAAAGATCCAGGGGATGATGGCAAGAGTCGTGACGGACCTGACAAGCGGACTCCGAGAATTATTTTTTACTCCCCATAAAAATTATGCCCTTAAAAAGGGTGATGATATTTTTGAGAAGTTTTTAAGAACTCAATTAAGGGCCAACGTCTGGGATGCTAGTTATTATTCAGCAGCGGAATCTCTTTATCCCATTCTGATTGCTCTAGTGATGATTATGGTTCCCCATTCAGAAATTACAGAAGTCGCCATTCTAGCGGCTCTCATTGATCTTATTCAGAGGTCTATAACTCCGATTAAAGAAATTGCTTCAAAAATCTCTGTAATCACTCGAGGTAAAACTGGGGTAGATAGAATTCATCAATTTAATGAGAGCTTTGAACTGGTAAGTGAACAAAGAAACTATCATGAGCTATCGGCCAGTGCTCTTAATTTTAAACTGGACCATTTTCAGTATGAGCAAGGCTTTGAGTTAAAGGACATTCAATTTAACCTGAAACAAGGTGAGATTTTAGGACTATTGGGAGAGAGTGGATGTGGTAAGTCCACCTTACTTAAACTTCTCTCAGGGCAATACCATTCCTTTAAGGGAGAAGTGAAAATTGATGATCGAAGTTTTGATCCTTCTTTTGAAGAACAGCTTCATTCCTTTTCAAATTTTGTGAGTCTCGTCTCTCAAGACTCCCATGTCTTTACCGAAACTTTAAAATTTAATATTGGTTTAGGTTATGAAGAGGGATTTGATGAGTTTTGGGAACTTGCTCAAAAGTGGATTCCTTATTTAAAAAGATGGGACTTCTCCCCGGATGACCTGATTAATCCTAAGCTCATGAGTATGGGGCAAAAGCAACTTATCTCAGGGCTTCGTGCCATGTACTTAAAAAAGCCGGTCATTTTAATGGATGAGATTTCAAGTGGACTTGATTCAGATCTGGAGTCGGCCTTAAAAGATCTTATTCATTTCTTCCGCTCTAAAACAATGACTATTATTGTGACCCATCGTTTGGAGACGATCTTAAATTCTGATCAGCTTATCTTGTTGGAAGTAGGGGAGATGGTCGCCAAGGGAAGTTTTATCCAACTTAAAGAAATCCCTAAGTTTGCCCATTTTATTGAACATCTCTAACTATCTTGAGTTTTTTGCTTTGTTTTTATTCTTCTGAAATTAAGTTACTATTTACCAAAAATAATCATCAGGAGACCATATGAAAGTTTCGTTAAACTTGTTAGGAATCTTATTACTCACAAGTGTCATTTCATGTTCTAAAGGGAATTCTTCACCTACTTATCTTTTTAAACAAGCCCCAGAGCCGGGTCTAGCAGCTAAAATTGGTGATACAAATATCAGCAATAAAGAGCTGATTGACGGTATTGAGTCTGAAATTTATGAAGCTGAAGCAAAGTTATTTGAGCTTAAGTTCAACCGTTTAAAGTCTATTATGCTTCAAAGATTTATGGATGCAGATCCTCGTAAGAAAAATCTAAGTAATGATGAGTTCTTAGAGAAGTACATTGCTAAAAATGTGAAGGTCACTGATAAAGAAATTGATGCTTTTATCAAAGAACAAAATATTCCGAATGAACATATTAATGATCAAGTAAAAGAAAAGATCAGAAACTACTTAGCAATGGAGCGTAAGAAAGAAGCCGTTGATAAGTGGATTGCAGAGCAAACTAAAAAAACTCCTGTAGAAGTTTATATTCCAAAACCAAGACGTCCGACCTTTGATGTGAGTGTTGGAAATGCTCCGACATTCGGACCGAAGACCGCAAAAGTAACGATCATTGAATTTTCAGATTTCCAATGCCCATTCTGTGCTAAGGGAGCTGATATCCTCACTGAGCTTAAAAAGAAGTATGGTAATAAAATTCAAGTAGCGTTTAAAAACTATCCTCTACCATTTCATAATCATGCTGAAATAGCTGCTGTAGCAGGACTTTGTGCTAACGAGCAAAGCACTAACCATTTTTGGAAAATGCATGATGAAATGTTCAGAAACCAGGACTCACTTTCAAATGAAGGCCTTAAAAAACTGGCAAAAAATGCCGGTCTGAAAATGGAAGCTTTTGAGAAGTGTCTATCTGAAAACAAATATCTTGATCAAGTGCGAGCAGATATGGAGGAAGGTAAGAAGATCAATGTTAAATCGACTCCAACTTTCTTTGTTAATGGGCAGCTTATTGCTGGTGCTCAACCAGTAGAAGTTTTTTCCCAAATCATCGATGAAGAGCTCTCCAAGTAATTAAGTCGTTTAGTCAGAATTTCAAGAAGGCCTTGGGTAATCAAGCAAGATTTACCCAAGGCCTTTTTGATTTAGGCGCATGTTATACTTAGGAATACCCTTGAAGGGTCTAAAGGGAATAACTTTATGAATGGTCTTGATTACACCAAACAACTTTCAAAAGATCGAAATTATTTTAGGGATGCAGTTGCTAAGACTAATGAAGCAACTAAGAAAAGAGTAGAGCAGCTTGAAGAGAGGCATGATCATGTTCAAAAGAAGATGAAAGAAGCCCATATTCAAGATGTAGCAGAGTTGAGTAAAGAGTATCAGGAGAACTTAGAAAGAGTTAAGGATAAGACGGCTAAGGCCCTAGAGAATAAAAAAGAAACTTATACTGATACCTTAAAAGAGCAAAAAGAAACATTTGAAAAAAACTCTGAAGCTCAAAGAAAAGATTTTAATAAAAGATTAAGCGATATACGTTCTTCCTATGACAAGGCCGTAAAGTCTCTTGATGAGACTAATACGGATATTCAAAAGTCTCAGAAGGAGCGTTACGACTCCAATATTGCTGCTGTAACAAAAGATTCCGAAGCTAAGGTTAAAGAGTACCAAGAGAAAGTTCTGAATGTTGGTGGTAGTTTACAAGAACAAACCAAACGTGAAAAAGAGCAACTAGTTAGTAGTCATGAAGATAGACTGCATGAGATTCAGAAGGATCATTCAGAGAAATTACAAAATATTAAAAATCAAATGAGTTCTGACCTCAGGAAAGTCAAGACTGCTCATGCTGATGAAGTAGAGCAAGCAGCTCGCTATAACAATGATAAAATAGACCGACTTCAGGCTTCCTATGATGATCGATACAAATCACAGGTTGAAGATTTTAGTCGAAAAACAGAATCTAATAATGAGCAAACACGATTAAATAACGCCAAGATGAATAAAGAGCATCAGCAGGAAATTGCAAAAATTCAAGCTGACTACAATAAGAAAATGCGATTCATCGAGAATGAAAAAAGAAGAAGAGACAATGGATCAGGTGAGTTTGCTAAAGTTGTAGAAAATCAACAAGGCTTAACTGATAAGGCCATTGCAGATAATAAATATAAGCGCCTGTCAGCTCAATTAAAGAATGCTCAGGCAGAGTTTAATGATCGAGCGGAAAAAGATCTTGATAATTATAAGAGTACTCTTCAAAAAGAAGCTTCTGAAGCCGTCGCTTTAAGAGAAAGAAAGGTGAGAGAAGCTGAGGTTGATAAACTAAAGACCGTTGCTCGCGAAAGACAAACTGCCCTTGAGAAGATTAACCAAAAAGAAGAAGTTAATCGTCAAGATCGTGCACAGTATGAACGACAGCTCATGCTTGAAAAAGATGGAGCGGTTAATCGTATTAGTAAATTAAAAGATAATTATAATAAGTCTCTTGCTGAGCTTGAAGAAAAACATCAACAATCAATCAATGCGATGAAAGAGATCAGTATCAATGATAAAAATGAATTCATTGCTAAGGCGAATGAAGCTCGCAACGAAGAGATCTTTAACTTGAAGCGAGAGTTCAGTACTCTGATGGATCGAACAATTCAAGATTATGAAAGTCGTCTGGCAAAATATGAAAGAGATAATGAGTATTTAAAGCTGACACTTAACCAAAAAATTAATGATATTACATATCAGACTGAAAAAAAGTTAGAAGAGCAGACTAAATTGTACGAGCAGAAGAAAGCAGCGGATGCAAAATCAATGCAGCTTCTTATGGATCAAAGAGAGGCGACGCTCAAAAGAGAAAGAGATCAACTCATTTCTAACTTCCAAAGAAAGCTTGATAAAACCCAAGTCGAGAATAATTCCAAATTAAAGTTGCTCACCAATGAATATGAGGCTAAGTTAAAGGAATTAAAAGCTTCTACTTCTCAAGAGATCGCTCTAAAAGATAGTCAGCATCAAATAGAGCAACAGCGAGTTAAAGAGGCCTACGAAGCGGAAAAAGCTCGACTGATTTCGAGTTTTGAGAATCAGATAGAGTCAATGAAGCAAGGTCATCAAAAACAACTGGAATCCTTGGGCGAGTATAAGCGTTTAAGTTAAACTCTAACAAAAGATGTTGTTGTTATGAATAGAAGACGCGCCAAGATCCTGGCCACTATCGGGCCAAGTTCTAATTCCATTGAAATGCTAGAAAAGTTAATCCTCGCAGGTATGAATGGGGCCCGGATCAATATGTCCCATGGTACCTATGAGGGGCACGAGCAATCCATCAAAAATATTCGGGAAGCTTCGGTTAGAACTCAAAAAGAAGTTGCCATTCTATTAGACCTTCAGGGACCTAAAATTCGAGTTGATAAGTTACCCGCGCCTTTAGAACTTAAAGAAGATGAGATTTGGGTGATCGGACCTAGTGATGTTCAAGATCAGTATCCGGAATACAAGGATCGCTTCATCCCGACCGTTTATAAAAACTTAGTAAAGGATGCTCACGTTGGAGCAAGAATCCTCTTTGATGATGGACTATTAGAAGCAGAGGCCATTGAAAAAGATAGGGACGTTCTCAAAATTAAAGTCATTATTGGCGGTCTTCTCAAGTCTAACAAAGGAATTAATCTTCCTAATGTAAAAGTTTCAGCTCCAAGTTTTACTGAAAAAGATCGTGAAGATTTAATGTTCGGATTAAAACAAGGCGTTGATTATGTCGCCCTTAGTTTTGTGAGAACGGCAGAAGATATTTTAGAGGTCAAGGCCCTTCTTCATCAAATGAAAGTGAATATTCCACTTGTCTCAAAAATTGAAAAGCCTGAGGCGTTGGATAATATTGAAGAAATAATTAAAGTTACAGATGTCATCATGATTGCCCGTGGTGATATGGGAGTAGAGGTCGGAAATCACCTGGTCCCAAGTATTCAGAAAAAAATTATTCAGCTTTGTAATGCTGCTGGAAAACCAGTCATCACAGCAACCCAGATGCTTGAGAGTATGATTACCAATTCCCGTCCGACCAGAGCTGAAGCTTCTGACGTGGCAAACGCTATTTGGGATGGAACCGATGTGGTGATGCTTTCTGCTGAAACTGCTTCCGGTAAGTATCCTGTAGAAGCAGTGACTATTATGGGACAAATTATTTTAGAAGCTGAAAGAACTCCGAAAGAGAGACCTCTTCTAAGACATATGGATCTTCACTCGGTAACAGCTTCTATTCAAGTTGCTGCGAGTATCATTGCAGAAAAAGTCAAAGCTCGTTGGATTGTTTCCATTACAGAGGGAGGAAACTCCTGTCTTAGGATGACCCGATTCAGGCCTAAAACCCCAGTCCTGGGAGTAACAAGCTCAGTGAATGTTGTACGGAGAATGGCCCTTTATTGGGGAATCACTCCTTTTCATTTTAATATTTATGCTAATGCGGATCTTTCAAAACTCGGAATACTTCTTATTGCCGAATTAAAAAAGAAAGAGCGTCTGGCCAATGGTGATAAAATAGTGATGACCGTGGGAGATGGTTCATTCTTTAGACAAGGAACGAATAACTCTATCCACGTTGAGATTATTAAAGATGTAAAGAAAGCAATCGAAAGCACGGATCAGGAATCGATCCAGGAGGTGTCTTTCGACACGGGAAAGCTCTTACTTGACACACAGATCTGTGCTTCATGCCAGACGTGTGTCTCGGTTTGTCCATTTGAAATTTGGAAACCGTCAGAAGAGCATAATTATGAAACACGAATAAATCCAAGTCGTGCCCATCTCTGTAGAGTGGACATGGCATGCGTAGAAGCTTGTCCAACGGGAGCGATTGAGATTATTCCCAAATCAATATGACCTTATTTCATAAAAAACTTTTAGATTCATTAGGTGTACTCGATTGGGGGTACACCGAAGAGTCTATTCCTCGTTCTTTTGATCACTTTTCTCAATGGACAAAGAAAGATGCAGGAAGTTTAACTTATCTTACTGATCATAGAAAAAATTTACGTAGTGATATCAAGAAAGTTTATCCTGATTTTCAATCAGCCTTGGTTTTCCTTTTCAGCTATCAAGAAGAAAAGAAGTTTCTTTTAGAAGAAAATGATTTTAATGTTGCCGGTTATTCCCTGGGGTATGGAGGGGAGGATTATCATTTTGAACTGGCACGTCGTTTAAAAGTCTTATTTGATTTCCTTAATTTAGAGAACGCTGAATTTAAAATCTCTCTCGATATTCAACCTGTTCTGGAAAGAGATCTGGCCTATAGAGCAGGACTGGGGTGGTTTGGTAAAAACTCGATGCTTATTTCACGAGAGCATGGAAGTTATTTTCTTATCGGTTCTCTTCTTTTGAATCAAAAGCTTGATCTCCCTCAAAAAGAGCTCTCTCCTGATCATTGTGGAAAGTGCAGGCTTTGTATCGACCATTGTCCTACTCTTGCTATCGATCCTCATTCGCGAACAGTGATAGCGGATCTTTGTCTTTCAACATTTACCATCGAAGTTATGCGAGAAGTTTCTCCTCCTTCTGGATATGAAAAGAGTCGTGGTGAAATTTTCGGTTGCGATATTTGTCAGGATATCTGTCCTTGGAATAAGAAAGTGTTAAAAACCAAGGAAATTAAAAAATTCTTAAGTGTTCGCTCTTTGAAACTTTTGAATTGGTTGGGGCGTGACCCTAAGCTTATTCTTGATGAGTTGGATGTTATGAGTAAGCGAGGAGTTAAAAAGTTTTTTCAGGGCACTGTGTTTGAACGTCCCGGAAAAATCGGTTGGATAAAAAATTTAAAAGCAAAGCTCACTTACTTCCAGCCAAAATGATTCTTTAAAAAAGCATAAAGATGAGGAGCAGCTCCACCTGGTTCATGGTGAGGAAGACGTTTTGGTTCTTCACTTGTCACTACGTTACCGTTTTCTTCCAGGACTTTTATAAAGGCCTGCATTCCTCCCCGGCCTACCACTAAATCATCCTCACCTGTTATAAGATGAATGCGTTGATGAGAAACTGTCATGTTCTCTTTTTGCTCTTTTAACCAAGCAAAGACTTTTTTTGTATCTAGAGCAGGGCTGACTAGTTGTCGTCTTATAGAAAGTGTCTTTTCGTAAAAAGAAGTTTCAAACAGGTGAGTGGATTGATGCTGACTAATTCCAATACCAATCCCTATAGCAATTCTGTTTAATTCAGAAAATTCTGGAAGTTCCAGGGCGCGAATACAGCTATAGGCCCCGAGGGAGTGGCCACCTAAAATAATGGATTGGCACTTTTTATAATTACCAACACCAAGTTTTTGCTCCATCAAAAGATTAAGTCTCTCAAAGGCCGCAGAAAAAAGCTCGTGGAGGTGGTTTTTGAAGTCTTCTAGAGATTCTACCTCATTAAAGCTACCCAAGTAGTGGCCAGGCTGATCGAAGATAATACAGGGAACTCCAGCTTCGCTCATACGTGTGGCCCAGTTGAGGCAGTCGCCTTTATGGGATGTGTAGCCATGCGTAAAAATGGCCCATTCGCTTTTTGCTTCTTTTTTTGGAATGAAGGCCAGCGCGTTGACGCTAAACCAAGGAAGGGAGAGTTCTGTAGTAATAACTTGGGCAAGCATGACTATCCTTAAAAAATCTTCAAATTATTAGTAAATACTCATTGACGAAAAAGCTTTGAAACATTAACTTAAAGATCACTTTTTTAGAAGTACTACTTATATCGATTATGCCCAAATAGCTCAGTCGGTAGAGCAAAGGACTGAAAATCCTTGTGTCGGTGGTTCGATTCCGCCTTTGGGCACCATAAAAAAAGCCTCGTAGAAATACGGGGCTTTTTTATTTTAAGCTTCGATTCTGATTCTTCTGATTCTTCTCCCTTAAGCCTCATCACATTAAGCTCATTTACAGTTAAAAGAATTGTTTAAATTAAGTGATAGAACAATATGCACCTGAAGCTGTAAAACTTGATAATAAACTGCAGGAGGTTTGGGGATTGAGACCATCAATAAAGTTCTTCTGGA
>DATGND010000362.1:0-3333 GCA_035306925.1 Bacteriovoracaceae bacterium
TTCAAGCCGTGACTGGGCAGCGAAGGGAACAAGACTTCTTGGAATTAAAGCTGTTATCACTGAATCTTTCGAGCGTATTCACCGTTCTAACCTCATTGGTATGGGTGTTATCCCTCTTCAATTCACTGAGGGTGCTACCCGTAAGACTCTAGGTCTTGATGGTACTGAAGAAGTAACAATCACAGGAATCCCTTCAATGGGACCTAAAGCTCTTCTTGATGCTGAGTTTAAGAAGTCTAATGGAGAAGTTGTTAAGGTGAAATTGCAGTCTCGTATCGATACTGCAAATGAGCTTGAGTACTATAAGAACTCAGGTATTCTTCACTACGTTCTTCGTAAGCTTAATGCTTAATGAATAAAAGCTAAGGGGCCCGAAAGGGCCCCCTTTTTTTTATGAGTAATTCTCGTCTTAGCATTGCACTTTTCTTTTTTCTCCATGGGCTTTGTTTTGCTTCTTGGGGAGGAAGGATTCCTGACATTGCTCTAAAGCACAATTTGAATGAAGGGGAGCTGGGAACGCTACTCTTATCCCTTCCTATTGGCTCGATCCTTTCTATGCCACTGGCCTCATTTCTGGTGAGGACTTTTGGTTCAAAAACTGTTCTTTCAATTGCTATCCCTCTTTATGCCAGTGCTCTTGTCTTAGTGGGACTTGCTCCTAATATTGGGTTTCTTATTTTTTCACTCATTCTTTTTGGTCTGATTTCAAACCATGTGAACGTTTCACTGAATACTCAGGCCATTAAGCTTGAAGGAGAATACCAACGTCCTATTATGGCCTCGTTACATGGACTGTGGAGTCTTGCTGGTTTTGTGGGGGCAGGACTTAGCTTTGTCATGATTAAGTATCAGTACTTTCCCTATGAGCATTTTCTTATTGTTGCAGTTTTAAACTATCTTGTGACGATGGTTATGAGTCGCCATCTTTTAATTGATGAGAGAAAGAAGAGGACATATCAGAGTTTTAAATTCAAAATTCCTGAAAAAAATATTTTACTCTTAGGTCTTATTGCCTTTGCCTCTATGTTTTGTGAAGGGGCCATGTTTGATTGGGCAGGAGTTTATTTTAAAAATGTTTTAAAGGTTGAAGGACCGATGGTGACTGCAGGGTATGTGGCCTTTATGTCCACCATGGCCGGCACTCGTTTTGTTGCTGATTACTTTAAGGAACAATTTGGTTTTAATAAAATTCTTATCATTAGTGGCCTTTTTATTGGTCTGGGACTTCTCCTGGCCATTTTCTTTAATACTGTCATGAGTTCCATTATCGGTTTTCTCATGGTGGGTGCAGGAGTCTCCTCCCTTGTTCCTTTAGTCTTCAGTGAATCGGGACGAGTGGCCCCTGAGAACCCAAGTGGAGCTGTCGCCATTATTTCAACCATTGGCTTTTTAGGTTTTTTAATCGGACCTCCAATGATCGGTTGGATAGCGGCCGCTTCAAGCCTACGCATTTCGTTTCTCGTGGTCAGCCTTATTGGCCTTCTGATCTCCTTATCCCATTTCCAAAAAGGTAACAAGACTTAAAGGTACGCCGTACCTTTTGGTTATTCATGGCCCCAAGGCGCAGGGGGAGGTGTAACCGGCTTGGTAAGATCAAAATCTACTTTAAAATCCCGATCACTATTGGTGCGCGTAAGCTGATATGAAAACGTCTTATCGTGGATGTGAACTTTCCAGACATTGTATACGGATTGAGGAATTCCTTGCTCAACGAACATATCTTTGGAGTATTGATCAGCTGGAAAAGATTGCACATGGGCCGTTCCTTTATCAGTTGTATCTCCACCATACATGGTAGACTCATCAGGTGTGCCATCTTTTAGTCGATGATCGTGTTTAAGTCTTAGACCATTTTCTGTTTTTGTAATGATCCAAGTGCGAGATCGATCCTCTCCGACGAAAAATGGAATTTTAAGTTCATTATCGCTACATTCTCTTACATGCATGACCAGTCTTTGATCGAATCCTGATCCCTTAGGAATATCAGTGACCACTTTACCTTCATAGGCCTTACCACAATGTTCTCTAATGGAATCAAAGAAAGCATTTTGCACAGAAGAAGGTCCTTTTGTTGAGGAGCAGGCGAGAATGAATAAAAGAGGAATTAAATTTTTCATGATGTACTACTCCTTATTTTCCTGGAAGGACCAGAATATTTCCATTGAAGTGATCAATGAATCCTTTGGTGACTGATCCTATAAAAAGTTTTTCCACAGGGCCACGATTATGCTTGGCCAAGATAGCAAGGTCTATATTGGCCTCTTCAACTTGCTGAGCTAGAACTTTGATTATTTCATCCGGAGTAATATTAACATGGATATATTCATCTCCGATGTTACCAATTTTTGTCTTAATTTCTGTTCTTGCCTTATTAACAATACTTTCTTTTTCTTCATTGGAGAAGGCGTAGTTAGAAACAGCAAACGGCATAGAAAGAAGGGCCTTAGAAGCAATATCAGGAATGGTTGTGAAGTAATGGATTTCAGCATCAAATAGTTTTCCGGCCCACTCCGCTTCGGAAATACACTTCTCAGATATCTTAGAGAGGTCTACCAGACAGCCCACTTTACTGATTGGTTTATCATTGGTGCAAATAAAGACCGGAACCTCAGTGGAAGCAATGATTTTTTTGGCAAGACTTCTGCTGCTAAAAAGAGGTCTATCGGTTCGATGTCCCATAATGAGAAGATCAAATTCATTATCTTTTAAGTATTGATTGAGATCGGTATAGGTTTCACCAAATAAAATTTGAGTTTTAAAATCCACTCCACATCTTTTCATTTGCTCTTTGATTCTTGTTTCGGCACTGGACTGTAACTCGGCCTGAAACTTATCTAGTATTGATGGCCATTCCCAAAGATAGGGAACATCAGCAATGTGAAGAAGGGTGATGTCACAACTGGTGAACTCTTCTAATTTCTTTCCCATATAAAGAGCGCTATCAGTGTGTACTGAAAGATCTGTTGCAATGAGAACTCTTTTAATTTCAGTCATGCTTGTCCTTTTTTATTTTAAGATAGCGAAGGTTCAATAAATTTTACATGATTCTGGTCAACACTTAAGTCGCTTCGTGACAAATTAATTCATTCTTCACTCAATCTTTAAGAACTCAATGAGCTAGGCAAAGCGCATTGTTACTCTTAGAATATTTTGAATTGTATTTTGAGGTTATATGAAACACTTATTAGCTTTACTGATTTTATTTTCTTCATTATCCCATGCTTCGCGTTATTTTGCTGAAGTGGATGTTTTAAACCCTGTTTTCAATCTTGTTGGTACTTCCCAGTCTCTTAGAAATGATCTTCGTTTAGGAATGGAAAAAGAAAACTGGCA
>DATGND010000363.1:0-8196 GCA_035306925.1 Bacteriovoracaceae bacterium
TTTAAGAAGAACTTCAACTTTTTTTGAAAACTTTGTTTGATCAACTCCAATGAGCTTTTCAAAAGTTTCAATCATGCCGGGGTAATCGGTACTTTGAGGAGCTTGAAGTGGAGGAGTTTGAGCAAAAGAAAACAGGCATGACCCAGAAAGGGCCATGCCTAAAATTGTTTTATAGTACTGACTTAGCGAGAATCGAGGCAACATCTTCAACTTGTAGTTCCTCAGTTGATTTAACAGTTCCTTTAGAGGAGTTAAAGTTAATCATACAATAAGAACATGATGTTGCAAGTTTTGGAGTTTGAGTTTCTCCAATTTGTTCAAGGCGGTTAAGAGCAAGATGCTGTCCTTCTGGAAGCTCATACCACATGTTACCACCACCCATTCCACAGCAGAGGGCCTTGTCTCTATTCTTCTCCATTTCCTTAAGAGTAATTCCAGGAATGGCAGTCAGGATATCACGAGGAGCATTGTACTCACCATGGTGACGACCAAGATAACAAGGATCGTGGAATGTCAGTTCGTCCTTAACTTCTTTAAGGGCCTTAAGCTTACCTGAACGGAGTAGTTCAGAAAGAAGTTCTGTGTGGTGAACTGTTTCAAACTGACCATCTTCAAACTTAGCGTATTCTTTACCAATTGTATGAAGACAGTGAGGACAGTGAGTAACCACTTTATCAAAAGTGTACTGTCTCATGTTGGCGATGTTTTCGATGGCAACTTCAAAGAATGAATACTCATCTCCAAAACGACGGATTGGATCTCCGTTACATTTCTCTGTTTTCCCCATAACCGCAAAGCTCACACCGGCTTTCTTAAGAAGAGTTACAGTGTCACGAACAACTTTTTGGTTAGAGGCATCGTATGAACCGGCACAACCAACGTAGTAAAGATAATCAACTTTCTTACCAGGTTCAATTACCGGAACGTCCAGGCCATCGGCCCACTTAAAGCGATCTTCTTGAGTAATACCCCAAGGGTTACCGTTATTTTTAATTTTATTAGTAGCATCTCCAGCTGCAGGAGGAAGATCCCCAAGAGTGAGAGCTTTATAGCGCTTAAGATCCATGATCATTTGAACGTGCTCGATGTTAGCAGGACATTCTTCCATACAAGCACCGCAAGTCGTACATGAATCAAGTTCATTGGAGCTATAAATAGGAGTCTCTCCCCAGATTTCTTTGTCTTCAGTAATGCTCTTTTGGTTTGGATCCGCAAAGTCTCTCATCTTCGTGATAATAGTTTTCGGATCAAGAGGCTTGCCCGCCAGGTTTGCAGGACATACTTGAGTACAACGACCACACTCCACACAAGCAAGAGTGTCGAATTTCTCTTTCATGGTAAGCTCGGAAAGTTTTCCAAGTCCGAAAGTCTCAGCATTCTCATCTTCAAAGTTCATTGGCCCTAGAACAGCTCCACGGCGATAAGGAGTAAGAAGAGCGTTCAGAGGTAAAATAACAATGTGGAAGAACTTTGAATGGGTAAGAGAAGCCACAAAAAACATGGTATTGAGCATGTGCCCAAGCCATAGGGACTGATAAGTAAGTCTCATAGCATTTTCAGAAGGATTAAGAAGTCCAACGATGTAGGCGAGACCGTAACCGATAGGGGACCAAAGCTTTTCACCTTCAGGCATACCAGTGGCCCAAATACGAATAGCTTCAAGAACAAATCCGATAACAACTAAGGCCATAATCATGCCGTACATGAACTTTTCTTGGTTAGGCTTAGTTGCTGAAAGATATTTAGGCTTAACAATATAACGACGATAGTACGCCATCAGTACACCTAGGAAAACAAAAAGCCCTCCAAAGTCTGCAAGAAAGGAGATAACGATATAAGTAGTACCCTTATAGATTTTAAAAGGGGTATCAGCATGAATCGCTACTAGCTCAGTGGCAATGAAGAGAACGATAAATCCATAAAAAAGCATGGAGTGGAAGATCCCGACAAAAAGATCTCTTTTAACTTTCCCTTGGAAAAAAATTGTTCTCAGAAAGTTAGTCCAGTTTAGTTCTTTCGGGAGTACTTCTTTAATATTTTTCCCGAAACTAGTGACGTACCGATACTTCTGTAACAGTCCTTGCACGAAAAAAGCAGTGGCCACACCAAGACTCAGGTACATTAATACCTTCATCCAAGTTGGAATCATCCACATAATCTCCCTAGTTGCTTCCATTCGCCCTCCTTAAAAGCCACATGCGAATTTAATAAAGTCTAATAGTCTAAGACATTTGTCTAAAAATGTTTATAATCAGAGTATTATTTTATCTATTGGATGGCATCATGGATAGTTCTTTCCTTACTGGATTGCATCTAGTTTTGAGTTTCTGCTCAATATTTGTGTTTTTAAAACAACTCCGAGTGTTCGGTATATCAAACGAAGGCTTTAAGATCATTTCCCACCTATCGACTGGTAGTCTAATGGCCTATTTCGTTCTTCTTTCACTTTTTGATTTTGGTGTGATTAATGCGTGGGAATGGTATCGCTTTCATGTGATTCCCCTGATTATTTGGGTCAGCTCTCTTTTAATTCAGCTCGCTATGCTGATTGGTGGGAAAAATTATCAGCTCCACAAGACTTTAACTCGTATTCCCATATTACTAGCACTGGTGATTATGGCATGGGGAAGTCAGTGGGCCAATCATTTTACTCTGGTATTGTCAGTTCTCACTTTTATTCTTCTGCTAATTATTAAAAAACAGCGGCATCAAAGAAGAATTCTTATTAAAATGTATTTATTTTTATTTCTTTCAGTAGGGCTTGGCTTCTGGTCCATCATTTTTAGTGAGCTTTTCCTACTTGGAGTTGTTTTTTACTTTAGTGTTTTTCAAAATACTTTTTGTATTCAAAACTTTGTGAAAGAGAATGAGGTTACAGAATGAGGTTCATCTTCTTAGTTGCATTATTCATTTTTTCGGGATGTGCCCAGGTAAGCTCACTCAATCTTCAAAAACATGAGTTTGGAATTCTTCCGACTAAAATTATTTGGTTTCAAATTGAAGGTTTAGATGAAGAGCACTTGGCGCTTTTACGATTTAGCCAAAATGCAGAAAGAAGGACTTCTTTTGAAGAATCATTGTGTATGGGAAATAGCTGGGCCTATGACCTTTACAAACTCCGTCCACAAGCTGCGGAAAGTTTTCTCTCACAAATAACTGGTAAGAAAAATATCAAAAATAGTTGCGAGGATATCAAACTAAAACCTATCTGGGCCTATTTGAAAGGTAGTAATTATCAGACAGGGATTTTAGAGGCGGGAGCTGATAAAAAAAATTCCTTATTAAAGCATGAGAGTTGTGAAGGAAGCGAAGATTTTTACAAGGATATCTACTTCTGGTCGATGAAATTCTCAAAAACTCCGAAGCTTCAGTTTCATTACTCGGAAGATATACCTTTAAATACTAAAGATGTTCTTTATGACCGTGCCTGTAGTCAGACAGGATGTTATTCCACCATTTTTGATAATATGAGAGCTATTAATAATAAGCTTAATAAGTCTCATCAAAGATATCTTTTTATCATTAGGGATTTTAGTTATGCCAAGGCCCTTAATAAGAAGAATTATAAAGAAGCCAAAAGTATCCTTATTGATCTTGAACGTTCATATGCTGAAGCATTAAAGATGAGTAAAGGTTCTCATGAAACCTTGATTCTTCTGACGAGTGCGAACTCCACTTTTGTCCAATTCCCTGAGCAAGGAAAGCCTTGGTATGATTTTGATAAACAAGGAAAAGCTCAACCTCACCGCACGAAGCTGACAAACCTTGTCCTGGCTTCTGGTGCGCGTTCAGAAAATTTTTGTGGGATTTATGAAGAGGCCCACCTTTTTGAACGAATTCTCAGTGGGCCTAAACAGCAAGGATTGGAATTTAAATTTATTAATCCATTCTAGTTGAGCTCTTTAAGCTCATCCTCTTGGATTACATACTTGGTATTACAATAGTCACAAGTAATATCAAGGTGTTTATCGCCGGCCATTAACTCTTCTATTTGGCCACGGTACATATTTTTTAAGTTCTCGATCATTCTTTCTTTTGAACAAGGACAGTAAAAATCAATTTGTTTACTGGCCAGATATGAGAAGCCTTTTGATTCGAAGAACTGAACAATTTTTTCGATATCATTTGGTGCTTGTTCAAAAATGTCGTGAAACATCAAGGAGTGCTTGTTGATGTATTCATCCAGGGAAACATCATCCTCTACAACCTTGTCTACATTCATGGCAGGAAGTTTCGTTACCATTACAGATTGGTCACTGATTTCTGAAACAATCACTTTAGAAGGGACTTGGTAAGATTCACTAAGGATTTTATTAATAACTTCTTTAGTGGACAGGTCTTTCAAGGAAAGTACTGACGTATAAGGTGATTTATTTTGCACAATCTTTGATACGCGCACACTTCCATTTAATTCCATTGGAAAATTACTAAAATCATCAGGAAGAAGAAGCATACGAGTGTGACCGGCATTACTGGTTTCGATTTTAAGACGGAAATACGGATCATCAGAATCTAGATAAATTCCAAGGCTTTCTAAAGGTTTTAGAAAATGAATGATGGGCATTAATCCTAGTACCATATCTCGGAAGTAAGAGAATCCTGAACCTTTTAAAGGGTGGATTAAAACCAGGTCGTGAATAAGCTTTTGCCCCTCGAGAAAATGAATGTTAAAACCATTCTTATGGTCAAGAAAGCTATATAGTCTGCTTTTTTCCAGCATTGAGTGCTCCTTCTATTTTTGGCTTATTTATATACTGAGTGGAGTTTTTTGTTAACCAATCTTATGCCTTCCAGGTAGAATTTAAAGATATGATGCATTTTGTTTATTTCAATGATTCTTCGCGCTTGTGGGATTGGATTAACAATAATTATTCCAATACTTTATATATAGCTCCAAGTCCAGCTAAAGCAGATGGTTTGAGAACACGGTTGCAAGGTAGAGGAGTCACAACTGATGTGCTAACCGTTAATAAGTTTCTTTCAGATCTTATAAAGGAACGCAAACTTGATCTCAATCTCAAAAGAAAGTCAGAACTTTATCTCATATTTGGCTGGTTAAGATCCGCCTATTTCCCTGAATTAACTTTTGAACAATTCTCCAATGCCTACACACTTTTTTCTGAACTACGAAGTTTTTCTCTGGATCTAACGGCTCTGGCACCCATTCTTGAGGAACAGGATGCTCACATAAAAAGAACGATTGAGTTTTTTTGGAATATTCTGGAACAAACAGGGCTTCATGATGAACACTCTGCTTATGCAGAATTAACTCAAAGTCTTCGGGGTGAAAACTTTGTTGAGCAAAAACATAATTATGTTTTCTGGGGATTCCAGCATTTAAATGGTCTGCAGATAGACTTTTTAAAAGCACTGGCCATTCGCGAGGATGTTCTTATCCCTTTTCCTGCTTCGTTAAAAGATAAGTTAAAAAGTAGTGATTGGCCTTCCTGGTTAATCAGTGGTCTTGATGACATTCAAACTATTGATGAAGAGGATGATAAAACCCTGACGCTTAAATGGCGAAAAACTAACTCCAGAGAATTATCCCTTCAACTTAAAACAGAAATTAAGCCTCATGATCAGGTGGTTTTAGGGGTTAGTAAAATTGAAGACACTCATCTTCACTTATTACCTTATGGAGAGGTTCAGTTTAAGGTTCCTCATCAGTTGGTGGCAAAAGAGATTGCAACTTACTTCAGTAAACTGGAGGAGATGAGCTTTTCTGATTTTAAAGAAAAGGTTCGGGAAGATCTTTTAGGGGCTATCGCTGTTCAAAATTTTAAGCGCTTAAAAGTACTTCAATTGATTGAAGAAGCCCTTGCGAGCATGGATGAAATCACTGATGTCCAACCCCATGTGGATAAGTTCTTTATTTACCTTCTTAAAGAGGTCGTCAGTTTAAACCAACCTCGAACTTCCTATATTTCTCTGAATAATTCGAATGAAAGTGTAGAGCTAAAGTCTTTTGGTGATATTGAATCTCTGGATTTATCGAGACGAATTATTTTTTGTCTGGATGAGCGCTTCGGTGATTTGGTGACTTTGGGGCAACGTTATTCCGTGGACATGTTAAAAAATCTTTCAGTTCTTGGACCGATCAAAAGATCAGAACTGGATCTGGAGTTTAAGAAATGGGAGTTAAGAGAAATTATTAAAAATGACAATTCCCTTCTTTTAATGCCCCCTGAATTATTAAAGCACAGTCTATCCTGGAGTAAAATTCTTGAAGGAATTGAGATTGTTCATGAAGAGTTTTCTCTCGTTCGCAGTGATAGAAATATTAAAGACTATTTTGATACAAAAAAGTTCAAAAAGTTTGAAGGTCATTTCTCTGCCAGTAAAGTAAGAAGTTATCTGGAGTGTCCTCGTAAATTTTACTTTAATTATGTGGAGCAATTATTTCCTGACGTTGTACTAGCAACGGAACTGGATCCTAGAGTTAAGGGAACTCTGTCCCATAAAATTATCGAACTTGCGATTAAGAATGGGGTAGAGGATGTTTCTGAAATTGCTAAAATTGTTTTAGATGAAGAAGTGAAGGGTCTTCACCTTAAAGATGAGGATTATCAAAATAATCTCATTCAACTCACTCTTAGATCATCCAACGGTCTTGGTGTTTTGAAAAAAATAGAAGAAGTTCTTTCCATTAAAGCGAATTGGATCATTGAAGATCGTTTTAGCTTTGAATTGGAAGGATCTTTTAAAGGGCAAATTGACTGTTATGCAGTCGTTGATAATTTTCTTATCTTACTTGATTTTAAGTCCACTAGTTCAGCTGCTCCAACCTTAGGAAGAATAAGAAGCTTTGAAGATCTTCAACTTTGGACTTACTTATTAGGGCTAGAGAATAAAGGAATCGATGTAAAGAACCTCTCCCTCATTACGGGATATGTTGTTTTAGATGAACCTGCTAAGAGTATTCTTTTGTTTACTGATGAAAGTCTCTCTAAAGAATTCAAGCCATTTTATTCAGCGAACCCTCTTAAGCTGGAGATAACAGAGTGTCTTGAGAATGTTCAGGATATTTTAAATCAATCTTTAAATAAAATGAGAAGTGATGAGACCTTCTTGGCCAAGCCTCTGAATAAAGATGTTTGTTTATTTTGTGACTTCAGCAGAGTCTGTATGAAGGGGAAGGGATTATGAGTAGAACTCCTAATTCAGAACAATTATTAGCTATTGAACACCAGGGAGGAGTTTTACTAAAAGCAGGTGCTGGTTCAGGGAAAACTTTCGTTCTGGTAGAGCATATTGCTTACTTAACATCTTTATGGGTGCAGGAAGCTGGTCATACTGAAAAGTTTGAGGATTTTATTAAAGAGAAATTCTCCCAAGTGGTGATGATGACCTTTACCAATAAAGCTGCGGGAGAAATGAAGCTTCGCTTGTTTAAGCGCTTTGATGAGCTGGTGGAAGAGCATCAAAGTGGGCCATGGAAAATTGCACGAGAATATTTGTCCTGGCTAACAGTGACGACGATTGATGGTTTCTGTCGTAAGTTAATTACCTCCGGATACTTTCCTCATTTATCAACAACCGCTGATATCATTTTTGAGGAACAACGTTCAAGTCAGGTTGAGCGAATTCTAGAGCGATGGTTTGCGGAAAATGAGGATCTTCAACATCCTTTATGGGATCAACTCATTCGTACTAAGGATGAAATTCGAGATAGCTTTTGCCGCATATTTAATGATCCAGGGAAAAGAAAGAAATGGAAATTTTTTAGTCAGGACGAGTTTTCCGATTCTAAACTCAATGAACTTATTCACTTTCTGTATAAGCTTAATAACGTAGATGAGTTTATTTCTCTTATCGAAAACTACGATGTCCCTGTTGATGCCAATAAATATGAAAAAGAGTTAATTGAGCGTTTTCAGGCCATGGGGCTTCCAGAAATTAAAGATCTTTCTACTCTTGAACGCTACCATCTTGAGTGTTCTCAGAAAGCTCCTTCCCTGACGGCAAAAATTAAAACTCCTGAGTTAGAAGCCATTAGTGCTGGTTATAAAGAACTGAGGGATTGGGTAAAAAGCACCTGGACAATGGTTGAGGAGTATCGCGAAAATCGTGATACTTTGATCATTCCTTGGTTCAATCTTCTTTACCAAATCTATCAGTATGTGGATGAAAGACTAAATCCTAATGAAGGTTTTACTTTTGGGGATATTGAGTACTACGTTTCTTTAGGACTAGATG
>DATGND010000364.1:0-2638 GCA_035306925.1 Bacteriovoracaceae bacterium
TATAAGTAATCACCTTAGCGATTTCATAATCAGTGAGTTTTTCTTTTTGGCCCAGGGCCTTAAAATCTACTCCTTCAATTGTTGAATATGTGGCCTTCTCAATTTTATCTTCAATGATCCCGTTAAGACCCATCTTCATCCCATCATTTGGATGATAAATACGGGTAATACCACGTTTGTGAAGTTCTTCAATTTCTGGAGGGGTGATCACTCCACCGCCACCACCAAAAATACGGACGTTTTTTCCACCATTTTTATCGAGGAGTTCACGCACGTAAGTAAAATATTCCATATGCCCACCCTGATAACTGGAAATGGCAATGGCATGCGCGTCTTCGGCAAGAGCCGCTTCTACCACTTCTTGAGCAGATCGGTTATGACCCAGGTGAATCACCTCGACCCCTTTTGATTGCAATAATCTTCTAAAAATATTAATACTTGCGTCGTGCCCGTCGAAAAGAGAGGCAGCTGTAACAAATCTGAGTCGTCGAGAATGCATAATACGTCCTATGAAATAACATCTATTTATGGTATAAGATTAGGGCTAGTATAGCCCTCGGAATATTATAAGGAAATGCTTTATAGCTCATTTGCGAGAGTGTACAATAGGCGCGAAGGAATTTAAGGAAACTATTACATGAGTCAAGAAATTAGAGTTGAAAATCCATACCATACAGCACGTTTCAAACCACCTCGTAAGGGTAAGAAACCACCAAAATTATTAGCAGTCGTACACCAGTCGGGGTGTACTGGTTGTGAAGTATGTATTGCCGGTTGTCCGGTAGATTCTATTGAAATCGTTCCAGGACCAGATCCAATGAACCCTGGCTTCCAACAAATGGTTGAGATTGATCTTGCCCGTTGCATTGGGTGTCAAAACTGTTCACAAGACTGTCCTTGGGAAACCATTACCATGTATCACCACGATGACGCATTCATCGCTTGGGGTAATGAAACCTTAGCTTCACGCCTATACGTGAAGGAAGAAGAGTTTAAAGAAGAAGAGCAGTTAGAAGAAGCTGCTAGTGAATAAAAAAAAGCTCCCGATCGGGAGCTTTTTTTTTGCTTAGTTTTTATAAATTAAGTGGGAGAGAAAGAGAAATCATCGTAGCCGAGAAATCCTGCTTACCACCTTTATCACTACCAAATTTAACATCATCATAAGTTCCACGACGATACTCTACGTTAATATCGATAAATGGAAGGCCAGTAAATCCGATCCCAATTTTTGTTCCGGTACCATCTTTGAATTTAGCTTTCCCACTGCTTTTAGTATTCACTTCCCCAGTTGAAGAGAAGATATATCCCGCGTAAACCCTTACTAGAATAGGAAATTCAAAACCTACGAATGCGGCCCAGTCTTGAGATTTAAAATTATTTTTTAACTCACTCTCATCCATATCAGTGCTGGAAGAAAGATAATCTAATCCCAATTGGAAACCATAATTTTGGTAACCTAGTCGTCCTCCCCAGGCTCCACCAAGACCAGAAACATCTTCACCGCCACCTTCAATTTTATGATTAAAATTAAGACCAATTAATGGCTCGACTAGGACCCCAGCTTGAACTGAAGCTGTTGTACTGAATAGCAAAACGAGACTAAGAACTTTAAATAATGATTTCATCTAAACCCTCCATGTATATTTAATCATAGAGGGTTTTAGAAATTTTACATTAGTTTTGTAACCTACCAACCAACTCAGACTCTTTAATCACCATGATTTCCTCTGAGTTTGCTAGCTGTATGGCCACATGACCTTCAGGAACGAGAGTAACGCTTTCAGAAGCAATACTTCTACCTTGTGAAGTTTCTGCAACCTGGCCAACTAAATCCCCAGGCTTAGCAAGAATTTGCCCGATTTGCCCCTTAGAGAAAATGACCGTATCCCCTTCTTCTACGGAGAATTTACATTGCGAACAGTTATAGCGATTATCCACCACCAATGTCTTACCAGTGACAAGATTGAAGGCAGAATAATCACCTCTCACCTTGGTGAGAGTAAACATATTAAAGTCTGTTTTGACGATCAATCCAAAAAGAATAATCACTGAGATAGATTGCACAAATTTGGTTCTTTGAATGATAACATTCTCGTACTCTAAATCACGAATCTTGTCATTAGGCTCAACTTCTAACTGATCTTCAACTTTCTTATCAAAGACTAGTTTCTTAATAGCAATATTGTAAAAGAAAGCCGTTGTTAAAAGAGTAAGAAGCGAATACATCAACAAACGGAAAAAATAATAAAATGGCTGATAAATATGCAGCTCTTTTGACTGAACAAAGTAAATAGTTCCCATAAAACAAAGCGGTAGAATGCACCAATTAAGGACATCTATCAGACGATGCTTAAAGAACCACTCTTTACGCTTTTGATGGTGATCATATTGAACGAGTTTCACCCGGTAGTTCTCATATTCTTCTCTGGTCATGAGATCTGGGCGTGCAAAATAAATTCCTTCCCAAATATAATCCACGCGCTCTAGGGTAGAGTTAAAATAAAATTTCTCACCGCTTTTCATAAAGAAATAAAAAAGTGACCACCCTACGATACTTACAGAAGCAACATCAGAGAATAACACCTCAACTTTTTTTCCCTGACGATGAATGATTAAACGATCTTCAAAAACTTGAATC
>DATGND010000365.1:0-6170 GCA_035306925.1 Bacteriovoracaceae bacterium
AAGAGCAGGAATACGAATAGGAATAACGTTTAAGCGATAGAAAAGATCTTCTCTGAACTTTCCTTCGGCAACCGCTTTTTCTAAATCCTTATGAGTCGCTGCAATCACTCTCACATCAACATCTAAAGTTTCGTTAGAACCAACAATCTCAATTTGTTTTTCCTGCAGTACGCGCAGAAGTTTTACTTGCAGAAGAAGAGGCATATCGCCGATCTCATCTAAGAAGATGGTTCCACCATCAGCAAGTTCAAAACGACCTTTGCGACCAGAAATAGCCCCGGTGAAAGCTCCTTTCACATGACCGAATAATTCAGTCTCTAAGAGTTCTGAAGGAATAGCACCGCAGTTAACTGATACTCTATTTTTGCTCGCTCGATGGGATTTTTTATGAATGGCCCGAGCAACCAGTTCTTTACCTGTTCCACTTGGCCCCATAATAAGAACCGTAGAATCAGAGGCTGCAACCTTATTAATACGATCGAAAACCTCTTTCATGAGCTTAGATCTACCGACCATCCCCTCATACATGTCTTCAACGGATGGACGCTCTAAACGGTGCTTACCTTGCGGACGTCCTTTAGAGCCTTCTGCAAATAAACCTTCACTTTCAGAAAGATCAGGAAGTTTAGAAGCAAGCCTGGTCTGAATGGCCTCAACCACCAAGCGCTTTAAGACATCAAGTTCAAAAGGTTTAGTCAGGTAGTGGTAAACCCCTTTCTTAGTCGCGGCAATGGCCGTTTCAATTGATGCAAAACCTGTCATCACGATGGAGACAAACTCAAAACCTTTTTCTCTCAGTATATCGATCAAAAGAAGACCATCACTACCCTGCTCAAGACTGATGTCTGAGATAAGACAAAATGGACTTTGCTTAGGGTGATGCCTAGCAAAGTTCATCAGACAATCTTCAGAGCTAGTGAAGAGTTCTACTTTTAGTTTCAAACTTTGTTCGAGAAATTTTTTAAGACTAAGACCTAGGAGCTTATCGTCTTCAACTATAACAATAGGTGGGAACACGCTAGTTGCATTACCTTCAAGGGTCTGATGCAAGAACTTCAGATCATCCATTCAAATTGCCTCCGGAAGAATTAAACTTTACTAAAGCCAGGAGGACAGTGTCAATTTATAGACTCCCCTATATTATGTAAATACAAAGACTTGATATGTCAGGTGTCAAAACTAAGACTATTGATTCCAATCCCGCTGAATTTTTTTAACGGATTTAACGGACTTTTCAGGTCCACCTGAATAGATATAAAAAACATTGAAGACGACCCCAAGTATGCAAAGAAACACGCAAAAGCTTGCCAACTTTTTCTTTTTACGAAGCCAAAAAAGATAAGCAAACTCTCCGGCTATTAACATCAGAGGAACGGCCCAAAAAGGAATATGTCGAGTAAGGAAATAAACTTCTTGCATCAAGCGCCTGTAAATAAAAAGGGCCCAACAAGTGGGCCCTTTCATTATAACTAACTTTAAAAAAATTAGAACATGGACTTTAGTTCTTCCAGCTTATCAAGACGTTCCCAAGTGAAACCATCTTCGCTAGTTCTTCCAAAGTGTCCGTAAGCAGCTGTTTGAGAATAGATCGGACGAAGAAGATCAAGACGCTGAATGATCGCTTTTGGTCTCATATCAAAGATCTCGTTGATAGCAGCGTTCAGTTTGTTTTCATCAACTTTAGCAGTACCGAAAGTGTTCACAAGAAGTGACATCGGACGAGCTACACCAATAGCGTAAGCTACTTGAACAAGAGCTTTCTCAGCAAGGCCAGCAGCTACGATGTGCTTAGCGATGTGACGAGCAGCATAGGCTCCAGAACGGTCAACTTTTGTAGGGTCTTTACCAGAGAATGCACCACCACCGTGAGCACCGTGACCACCATAAGTATCTACGATGATTTTACGACCTGTAAGACCACAATCCCCCATTGGACCGCCAATAACAAAACGTCCAGTTGGGTTAATGTAGAAGTGAGTGTTCTTATCGATAAGATCCATTGGAACAGTCTTCTTAATAACTTCTTCCATGATGGCTTCTTCAATCTGAGCTTGAGTCATTTCTTCAGCATGCTGAGTAGAAACAACGATGGCATCAAGACGAGCAATTTTCCCATCAACGTACTGAGCAGTTACCTGAGTCTTACCATCAGCACGAAGAAGTGGAAGAGTTCCATTCTTACGAACATCAGAAAGACGACGAGCTAGACGGTGAGAAAGATCAATCGTCATTGGCATGAAGCTTTCAGTTTCGTTATCAGCATAACCAAACATAAGACCTTGGTCTCCAGCTCCTAGGTCAAGGAATTTTCCTTCACCTTCATTCACACCCATAGCAATGTCTTGAGATTGTTTTCCAAGAGCAACAGTCACACCACAAGTATTGGCGTCAAAGCCTTTATCAGAATGATCGTAACCAATATTACGAATTGTATCTCTAACGATAGTATTGATATCAACGTTTGCCCCCGTTGTTACTTCACCAGCAACAACAACTAGGCCTGTAGTCACAAGAGTTTCACAAGCTACACGTGACTTTGGATCTTGAGCAAGCATTGCATCAAGGATGGCATCTGAAACCTGGTCGGCAATTTTATCAGGGTGGCCTTCAGTCACCGATTCAGAGGTAAACATATAATTTTTCAACATAGTAGCTCCTTGGGACTAAACAAATAATAATCTAAATTGAAGTCAGGGGGTTATACACCCCCCAACACCTTTTATCAAAAGGAATTTTAAGATTGAGTAAAAATGTTATTGGACCGCGAGCTTGGTGAAATAGCGGAAATAGTGAGGATTCCTATAGTGATAAAAAACGGGGATTCCCTGGTTTAAACCAACCACATAAGTTTTTTTATTGATCTGAATTACTCGATATGAAAGTTCATCATGACCTACAAAGGAGTAGAGATACGTAAAATTCCCTGACTCCCACTTTTTTTGAAGCTTCGTCTGCTCTTTCACCATCAACCCTGGTCTTTCAGGGAATGGAATATAGTCTTCCCAGATGGTGTCCATGGAAATTCTTCCGGTCATACTAGCGCGAGAAAAATAGCGGGTAGCGAGGAACTTATTCCCCTCTTCTTTAAGAGCATTAAGGGCAATACGAATGTTTTGAGCACGAAGCCTCTTGGCCCCTGGGGCCATGTCAGGACAAAAGATATGGCGAGAGCCGCTCATATAATAATAGGTAAATGAAAATTCACCTTGCTTAAAGAGAGCATTAAGCCAGGTTTCTTTATCAATCTTTTCCTGTGAAACTTTTTTAATAAGATGAGGATAGATGAATTCATTCTTTCCGATCTTTAAATACTTTGGGCGATCAAGACGAGTCAGTACTACCCGGGCCACATCCATTCGTTCCAGCCCCGACTTACCATCGACTCCTCCTACCTCATTCATAAGAATGGTTTCAAGAGTATAAATGGCGCGATTAAGTTCGGATTGTTTTAACCAGAAGTCATAAACCTCGGCCTGTTTCTTATAAACAAAGTCCTTGAGAGCATCTTGTGCTTCATTATGTTCTTTAATGAGTTCTCGGTTAAGAGTCGTTCTCTTACCATTAATGATGGTAATCTTATTATGCTCAGGCAGTGTGAGAGTTTTATAGAAGGTCACGGTCTTACTAGTTCTCTCCTCCCATTCGGTAAAGCGCTCAATAGCAAAGTCCCGTCCTTTAGAAATCTCTGCTTCAATTCGGTCAAGTATGTATTCTAGATCATATCTGGCATTTTCACTTAAATAGAAATCACTCTGTCTTAAGTCGTAATAGAGAGTATCCAGAGTGGTACGGAAAAACATATCCCATGATTTGTGATTTTTATCATAGGCTCCATCTTCAACTATTTTTCTTAATAGAAAGGTATGATTGGAAATCTTCTTACTTTGAGGATTATCTAAAACCCGATGCTGATCATACTGTCTTCGGTTATGAAGATGGTTGTTAGGGAAATTAAAGTTGGAAAAGAATGAAAGTTCCTTAATGAGCTTATCATATTGCTGCTGAATTTTCTGTACCAGCACCACCGCTTTCTGACGATTAAGCTGTTTAAGGTTATGATCATCAGATAACTCTGATTTTTTGAGCGACATGATTTCTTCAAGACTTTTTCTAATATCTTTAGTGATTTTCTTAGATGGAAATTTTTTATTTTTCTCCAGCTTAGATTTTTCCGCTCTTACCCATTCTAGTTTCTTCTCCATCATCGGGAGAAGATCCTTAATGGTTTCCACATCAACGTCATCATTAAACTCAGGAATCCAATATCCCTGTCCACGATAAGCAATCAACTTGTTATTAAAGGTCTCTTCTGTTTTAGGGCGACAGACAGCTGTACGAAAAGTGGTGAATGCTTTTTCGTAGTTATAAATATGTCGTTGAATATTTCCTTCCCACTTCACCCCACTGGCGCAAGAAGGAAGAGAAATAGTTCCTAATAAAAGGATGAATGTTTTAGCTGCTAAGTTCTTGAACAAATTGTGACTCCCATAATCCTAAACAAGTTCGATTACTCAATACCAGCAGAACGGCATTATCTTCTGCAAACTGATCAATCTGTCCTCGAAGGTCATCAAGTTTATCAACTGACACTGATGGAATGCCTTTTTCATTAATTTCTCGAGATAAGCGATCGCTATCAAGATCATCCTTACCAATGGCCGTCGTCTTAATATGAGACTTGGCAATGATTACTTTATCAGAAAGAGCTAATGCATCTCTAAATTCATTCTGAAAAATATTACTTCTGGCGGTAGCTGAAATCGGCTCAAAAATCGTAAGGACTTTCTTATTTTTGAAACGAGCACGAATTGCATCAAGTGTTACTTTAATGGCGCGAGGGTGATGGGCAAAATCATCAATGACCACCATTCCTCTATATTTTCCACGCACCTCTTGACGACGCTTCACCATTGCCAGGTGCTTCACCGAAGCAACAACATCATTAATAGGGAACCCTTCCTTTAAAAGGAATAAAATGCATGAAGTGATATTTAAAATATTGTGCTCTCCCACCACATCGGTGGCAAAGCGAATGTCCTCACCTTTCCAATTTAAAATAAACTCTGACCCACTCTCATTAGTCACAATATTTTTAGGTCCAGCTACCGAACCTGGTCCATATAGAATCCAACGATCACTTTTATCATCATATTCACGATAAAGTTTCATCGAAGATTCATACTCTTGGTTGAAGATGATGGAGCCTTTGATTTTTGGCATAACATCACGAAATTCATCTTCAATCTTTTCCATGGAGGAGAAAATATCAGCATGATCAAACTCAAGAGAAGTCAGGATCATGTGTTTTAACTCATACAAACGAAACTTGGATATTTTATGAAAATAAGCAGAGTCATATTCATCAGACTCAATAATAAAATAATCTTTTCCCAGATAAGAAGGCTTTCGACCTTCAATAATACCTCCCACCAGATACCCTGGGTCCTGTTTTAAATACTCAAGCATCTGAGTGAGGAAATAAGTCGTTGTGGTTTTCCCATGTGTTCCGGCAATACCAACGACGTTTTTATTTTTTAAAACTAAGGAACCTATTGCCGAAGGAAATGAAGTAAAGGGAACTCCTACCTGCTCTAACATACGAGCCGCTTCTGATTTACCTCCTACCGAGTTACCCACCACAATCAGATCAAATTGCTTTAGATATTCGGGCGTCACCTGATCCAGCTGCATCAGAGGGATACCTGTTGTTTCAAGGAAGGTAGACATTGGAGGATAAAAAGCAGAATCTGCTCCTGATACATCGTAACCTGCTTCCTTTAGCAAGCATGCAGCAGGTCCCATGCCCGCTCCGCAAATTCTATAAAAAAATATTTTTTTAAACTCGTGAACACGAGCAATAAGATTTTCTTGTGAAATTAAGTGAGAGAGATCCATAAGTTTCCTTTCCTTGAGTTCTGCATATATGTTAACAGAACTCAAAGAAAGAAAGAATCAGGAATATTATGGAGTTAGAGAGGAAGCCCCTCAATTAATCGAGTCCTACAATAAGAATTGATCTTCTTAACAAGCTGATTGGCCTCATAGGCAAATGGAGTAAGTAACTGCCATGCCCAAGCAACTGCAGTCTTAGGGCAATGAGCGAATTGGGGAATAATCATTTCAGGCTTTTCTTCGTTTAATAACTGTTCAAACCCGTATGTTACTGCGGC
>DATGND010000366.1:0-13482 GCA_035306925.1 Bacteriovoracaceae bacterium
TGGTAAAGGGAGCGAAATAAATATTTCCTAGCTTCTTTGCTATAGACTTGAGTCTTTTAAAATCCCGACTCGGATTCCGATATCTATTCTTTCAGCAATAAAATCTACATTTCTATCACTCAAAATGATTTCAAGTTCTACCTGGGGATACTTCGCTCTAAACTCTTGGATAACGACCGGTAGGAGAGTATTTCCTAGTTCGATGGGAGCCGTTACCCGTAAGGTTCCGGATGGAACAGACTGGTCTAGGGTAACTTGTTTTTCTGCTTCCTGAATTTGTAAGAGGGCCGTGAGACATTGTTGATAGTATTCCTGCCCCACATCAGTTATATGAAGCTTTCTTGTGGTTCTCTGAATCAGGGTTACCCCTAATCTTTCTTCCAGGGATGAGACTTTGGTGCTGACAGTGGATTTAGGCATATTAAGGGCCCGAGAAGCTCCGATAAAGCTACCAGTTTCAACCACTTTAATAAAGATAGAAATCTCGTTTAAATCCACTGACATTCCTTTTAAATCAGGTCAAAAATCATAAACTCCGAATCATCAAGGGCCACTATCTGAAGATTCCCTGGTTCTGTTGTAGAGGCTGCATCTCCAGCAGTAATGACTTGATCATTAATCTGAATTCTTCCTTTAATGAGTTGAATCCAAACCCCTCTACCTGATCGAACTTCAAAGTTAATATCTTGTCCAGAGTGAAGTTTAGAAATATAGAGATCAGCATCCTGTTTAATGGAGATAGAGCCATCTCTACCATCGTGGGAGATGACTAACACCATCTTTTGAGAATTGATCTCTTTTTCAAAAGACTTCTGGCCATAACCTGGTGTCCCTCCAACAGAGTCGGGGAGGATCCAGATTTGGAAAAACTCAGTTTCTTCACTTGAGATACTGTATTCTGAGTGAACCACTCCTGTGCCTGCACTCATCCTTTGAACTTCCCCCGGATAGATTTGAGTTTCATTTCCCATGGAGTCTTTATGTTCGAGGACACCACGTACCACATAAGAAATAATCTCCATATCCTTATGGGGATGGGCCCCAAATCCTGTTCCTCCTTCTATCCGGTCTTGGTTAATGACTCGAAGAGATTTAAAACCCATGTGACGAGGATCATAATAGTTAGCAAAAGAAAACGAATGTAATGTCTTTAACCAACCATGATCATAGTATCCTCGATCACCAGACTTTCTAATTGTGAGCATAAATCTCCCCTTGTTATTCCTATTTTAACCTTCTTTTGTGAATTGGACATCCAGTGAAATATCCACTTCTTCTCCCACTAAAAAGCCACCTGCTTCCAGAGCTGTATTCCAGGTTAAACCGAATTCTTTTCTATTAATTTTAGTGGTAGCAGAGGCTCCAATTTTTAAATTACCCCATGGATCTTTATGTTCATCACTTGGACCATCAACTTTAAGAGTAACTTCTTTTGAAACACCATGGATGCTAAGGTTCCCAATGATATAAAGCGTGTCACCTTCTTTCTTTAAGGAAGAAGATTTAAACTGCATTAGGGGATACTTCTCCACATCAAAAAAATCAGCACTTTTTAAGTGATTATCTCTTTGCTCATCCCTTGTGTTGACACTAGATACTTCAATACTTGCTTCTACAGAAGAAGTCCCTAGATTTTGGGGGTCATATAGAAATGAGCCACTTAACTTATCAAAAGTTCCTTTCACCTTAGAGATCATCATATGCTTGATACTAAATTCGGCACTTGAGTGAGATGGATCTAATACATATTTTACAGTCATAAATACTCCTTTATTTGGTTAGCTCTAAATATAGTGACTTTTTAATTGGAGCATAAGACTGTATTATTCGAACTTATTGTTCATTTTACTGAACAATTCTTTTGGCCTTGGCTTTGCTTCCCTGCTTAATATGAAGAACTTACTAACTATTCTTATTCTGTTTTTTATTTTTGCCTGTTCCTCGCAGAAAATAAAAAAGCAGGAAGAAGTTTTCACCCAGGAAAGTGATCAGAAGATTTATAATGCTATCGATTCAGGAGTCTTCGCAGAATTTCAAGAAGCCCTCGCCGGGGAAGATCTAAGAGGTAAACATGAACTCCATAATTTCGTAGCGGCGAAGTGTTCAAGTCAGTATCAAACAGTTTCTGAAGAAATGGCCTTGATGCTTATAAAAAAGGGCGTTCGCCCCTTGGAGAGAAATTATCGGGAGTTAAATGCCCCATTAAGAACTTCTTTGGAGAGAGGATGTACTCCTTTAGTACAACTCTATCTTAATAGCATGTCTCCTCAGGAAATTGCTCGATTATCGATGGATTTAAAGGCAACTGATTTTATAAATTTCACCGAGAAAATCCTTGATAGAGAACCTCAAAGTTATGAGTTGATCTTAGTCGAGCAAAGACCCATTTCAGTTGATCTTGCCATTCAGAAGAATTCAGAGCTGTGTTTGAATGGAGATAAGAATTGTCTGGCCCGGGATCACTTATTGAAGGAACTTGAGGATATGAAACAAGCGGTTGCTAGGTTTGCTTATCACAAGGCCTGTGTCGTTCAAATTGAAATGTTTAACACACTACAATCCATGAATGAACAGGTGGAGTTTGCACGTGCTACTGGTGTGGCGAGTCCGGTAACTTATGATGAACATGTAGGACATGCTCAGGAATTAAAAGGATGGTTTCAGTATTACGATACTCTCTTTTATAAAATGACCGGTGAAAGTGCGGATCTTAGTCAATGTTATCTTTAGTTTTTCACTGACTTCATAAACATATTGACGAGAACAACTATTGCTAAAATTTGGCAATAGAAAACATTCATTGATAGTTCAAGAGGACCGATATTGGCCAGTTGGCTTGCTAGAAGAATTTGTGCTCCATAAGGGATTAAGCCTTGTGTTACATAAGAAAAAATATCCAGAATACTGGCACTTCTTTTAGGAGAAATGTTTTCCGCTCGACTTACTTCTTTAAAATAATCACCACAAATGAGAATAGCTACCGTGTTATTGGCAACACAAAGATTGGCCATGGTCACAGAAATGGCGAGGCTCAGTTCTGTAAAAAAATAATGAAATGTTTTATTACGACCTAAGGCCGTAGTGATTTGTTTGAGAGTCTTTTTCATGATCTCAATACCATTCTCTTCTTTCATCATTTGTCCAAGTCCACCCATCATCATTGAAAGAAGAAAGATCTCCTGCATATCTTTAAAACCATCAAAAATAAGCTGAGCAAATTTTTGGAAGGTAAATTGATCTATAGAGAAGTTTGCCACAAGTCCAGCAGAGAGAATTCCAACCAGAAGAACAATGAATACATTCGTCCCCAAGAGCGCGAGTAGCAGTAGAATGATATATGGAAGGATTTTGTAAAAAGAATAATCAACTAAATGCAGCTCTTGCACAGGAGTTGATTGAAAATAAAGATAAAGAATGGTGATAAGTGCTGCCGGTATTACAATTTTAAAATTGGCCTTAAACTTATCAATCATCTTGACCCCTTGAGTTCGGGTGGCAGCAATTGTGGTATCAGAGATCATTGATAAATTATCACCGAACATAGCACCACCAACTAAGGCCCCAAAGAGAATGTTGATATCTAAACTGGTCATCTGAGCAATTCCCAGTGCGATCGGCCCAAGTGCCGAAATAGTTCCCATCGAAGTTCCCATGGCAAGAGAAAGAAGAGAAGCGATCAGAAACACTGAAGGAATGACAAAGGAAAGATGAGTAATAGAGAGTCCAAAACTGACGGCCGCTTCAACTGAGCCGGATGCTTTGGTAACTGAGCTAAAAGCACCGGCCATCAAATATATGAGACACATGGTTATGACATTACTTTGTCCCATGCCCTTAAAAAGTTTTTCAAAGCGCTCCTCAACCTTACCCTTGGCCAGCAAGATAGCGAGAATAAGAGCGGGGACGGCTACAATAGGAGCGGGGATCTGATAAAAGGCAAAAGGGATACCCTGACTTTGATAGTAAATTCCTGTGCCGAGGAAAAGAGAGACAAACAAAAGTAGAGGGATAAACGGCTTAATTCTCATTAGGCCTGGATACATCATTTTTTGCCTAAGGCAAAGCCTACCTCCTAGAAAAACTTCAAAGAAGCCCCTTACAATGAATTTATGAAAGCATTTATTCTTCTATTACTAGTCCCTATCGCTTCATTGGCCCAGTCCAAGGAAGCTAAATTTACCCTTGAACCTCTGTATGGGCTTGAAACTTCCTATGTGGCATACCCTAGTCCTGGAAAATATGTGACCAGAGGAACCTACGGAGCTCGGCTTTTGTACGGTTATAACAAACTCTCATTAGAGTCTGAGCTTACACAGACAAAATCTAATGAGTTTTATCAATCTAGTGATAAAAGGGTGGAGGACACTAGTAATCGTTTGAGCCTGGGAATTAGATCAACATTACCTCTTCATAAATTTGTTGGTGTCTATGTGCGAACTGGTGCAAGGGCCTCTACAGGTGAAACAGATATTACGACGGCAGGGGTAAAAGAAACAAAAGAATCTCCTCTGCTGGTTAATCCTTATGGTGGTGCAGGGATACAGGTTGCTGTTGCAAGCTATCTGGCCTTGAATTTAGGGGTGACCTTTATTAGAAATGCTGACAATCAATTTGATCAGCAGTGGACTGCGGCTCTTTCTACTCGCTTTGGTTCAATTCGTCGTTAATTTAAGCCAAAAAAAAGGGGCCAATTTCTTGGCCCCAATATCCGAAACAAACTAAATTGTTATTAGAATACGTTGATGTTAGCTGAGATCGCGATGTTCGTTCTGTCAGATCTGATATCGCTAGGAATGAACTGAATATTTGGGTAAAGAAAGATATCTCTTGTCACAGAAATACCTAAACCAACTGATTGGTAAACTTTACGCTTAGTCCACACGTCATCCTTAGCTTGCTCTCTTGATTGACCGTAGTACTGCCAACCGAACACTGTTCTTAGGTTGAAAGTATCGTTGATCACGTACTCTGCAGCAGGGAATAGACCGATTGTGTTCTTAACTTGGTCACCTTTTTTATCGTGGAAATAACGAGTCCAAGTAGCAGCTGCTCCATATGAGAAACCTGTATTACCAACTTCTCTCATGAAAGTCTGACCAATGTAAAAGCTTGAGTTATATCCAGCTTTATCTTGCTCAGAGTTTGTGATGTATGTGTAAGAAACAGATGTTACTGACTGCCAACCAGCAAAGTTATCTAGGTGAGTATAACCAAGAGCTGGATCAGAGAAAGTTAGCTCACGGTTGTGCTTCTTGAAACCTTTCTTATTTTCATCATTAACACGAGCACCTTTATCGTGGAATGGAGTCGACATGAATCCCCCAATTGATAAAGAGAAGCTATCCTTAGTTGTCGCACGATATCTAACACCGATGCTTGAAGTAAGGTTTTGGAGTAGAAGGTTTTCTCCTCCAGCAATAATATTTGGTCTATCAGCTCTTAAAGGATCTGCAACAGAACCACCAGAGTAGTAAAAAAATAGGGCTGCTGACCACTTAGAAAGTGAACCAGAAGAAGCTCTTAGACGACGGTTAGTGATCAGTCGATCTGCTTCGTCTACACCTTCAGTTGACTTAGACTCCACTGCAGGAGTGGTTGTCGTGGTTGCTTTTTTAGTTGTTTGCGCAAAAGAAGCAGTTGTTAGCCCCATTGCAACAAGAAGAACAAGAACATTAGATTTGGACATGATTACCTCTTACCAAAAATTTTCGGATAAATGACCATAATACTTTTTTATAAGAGAGAAAAGCAAACAAGTTACTTTTTTGCAAATATTTTTAAATATCAGGAAAATCTTAAAAAACCTTACAATAAACCGGCTATCAGCATTTCTTCGATTTCTTGCAGACTGCGAATAAAAATACAGTTCTTTCTTCTAATGCTTTGCCGTAAATGATCCTGCCCAAAGATATAAATTTGGGCCGAGCGCTCTTGCATGCGAAGGAGTTCATCAAGGTAATGATCCAGACTCATCTCTTGGTTGATTTGATAGTCATCCGCTTCCAGTAAAATCGATTTACCTTGGAAGTGATTGATAGCTTCGGCCAGTGCTCGGGAGGAGGATGAGCCCACCAGATAAAGAAAGTTTTTATTGTAGTGCATACATAAGAGTGCTGTCCCTAAAAGATTAAGTTGAGCTATTCCATTAATGGGGGCCGATAAAATGAGAGGAGGTTTTGGCCCTTGAGGGTATTCATAGTCTGCAAGATAAGTCGAAAATTGATGGAAGATTATGTTGTAAATGGCCAATTGCTCTCCATTATTAATTTCTTTATTGCTGGCCTTAGTCTCAATAATTTTATGAAGAGAGGGGATGATATTAAGGGCCACTTCTTTGGCATCAAGAGCAAGCCTGATTTTTTTAAGTTCATGAGCGATGACATCCATCTTCATTGAAGAAATGGCGAGGGAGAGACTGGTGAGAGATTTATGAAAGTTTAGTTTTTCTTTTGATGAGGAGATAACATCTTCTTTACGATAAGGTTTTCTCATAAGAACTGTATAGACTTTCTTAAGTTCTTCTAAATCCAATCTGGCTATTTTGCCAATGTTTTGTCCGAAGTCAGTGAGCTTGGCCAGTAAAGAGAGTTTTTCAATGTCCTCTTCTGAATATAGTCGGCGTCTATTCTCGGCCCGTTCTGGAGTAACAGCTTGATAGCGCTTCTCCCATGCTCTGATGGTTGCTGTAGCGACGCCTGAAAGTTGAGATGCCATCTGGATATTAAAATACTGCATCGAAAATCTTTTAACATACTAAGCTTGGAAATGTAGGGCGCTTGATGGCAAGATAAAAGGATAATCAAGGAGAGTTTATGACTCAGGATACGATACAACCTAACAAAGCAAACAACTCGCATCACAGCATTAGAGACTTTGATCATTATCAAGAACTCTATGAACAATCGATTACAAGTCCGGAAAATTTTTGGCTTGAAAGAGCAAAGGACATAGATTGGTTAAGGTTTCCTGAGAAGGCATTATCAGGAGATTTCTTTGGTGTGAATTATCACTGTTTTGCTGGTGGACAGCTTAATGCCAGTTATAACTGTCTGGATCGCCATCTTCCTACTCGTCGGACAAAGACGGCCATCATTTGGGCCAAAGATGAGCCAGGAGATTACGAGCATCTCTCTTATCAAAAGGTTTTTGAAGAAGTTTGTCGCTTAAGTAATTTACTCAGGGCCCATGGAGTTAAAAAGGGTGATAGGGTTTGTATCTATTTACCGATGATTCCGGAGCTTGTTTACTCACTCCTTGCTTGTGCGAGAATCGGTGCGATTCATTCCGTTGTCTTTGGTGGATTCTCTTCAGATGCATTGAGAGGAAGAATTGAAGATGGGCAGATTGAATTTGTTATCACGGCCAACGAAGCAGTTCGTGGTCATAAAGTAATCCCATTAAAGAAAATTACAGATGATGCTATTAAAGGTTTAGACTTCGTCAGAAATGTCCTGGTTGTTAATCGTACTAAAAATTCGGTGAACATGGTTGAAGGCCGGGACTTAGTCTATGAAGATGAGATTGAAAAATATCGTCCTTATGCACCTATCGAACCCATGGATGCAGAAGATCCTTTATTTGTTCTTTATACATCAGGCTCAACAGGAAAACCAAAAGGAGTTCTGCATACGACAGGTGGATATTTAACCTATGCAAGTTATACCCATAAAACGATTTTTAATCTTAGAGAAAATGATGTTTACTTCTGTACCGCAGATGTAGGATGGGTGACCGGACACAGTTATGTGGTTTATGGACCTCTTGCCAATGGAGCGACTTCCATTCTCTTTGAATCCATTCCAACTTTCCCGGATGCTTCTCGTTACTGGAGAATTGTTCAGGATTTAAAAGTTTCCATTTTTTATACAGCTCCAACCGCTCTTCGTTCCCTTGCTCAATTTGGTGATGACTTTGTTAAACGTCATGATCGTTCAAGCTTGAGAGTATTAGGAACTGTAGGGGAGCCTATTAATCCAGAAGTGTGGAAATGGTACTATGATGTTGTAGGTGAAGGTCGTTGCGATATTGTGGATACCTGGTGGCAAACAGAGACTGGGGGCATTCTCATAACTCCAATTGCTGGAGTTACACCTATGAAACCGGGAGCAGGAACATTTCCTTTCTTTGGAATCGAGCCTGTTGTTGTGGTCCCTGAAACAGGAGAAGAATTAAAAGGTAATGAGGTCGAAGGTGCTCTCTGTATAAGAAAACCTTGGCCAAGCTTAGCGCGTTCAATCTTCAGAGATCATAAGCGATTTATCGAAACATATTTTACTCAGTATCCAGGACTCTATTTTACAGGTGATGGAGTGAAACGTGATAAAGATGGTTTCTATTGGATTACAGGAAGAATCGATGATGTGCTCAATGTTTCCGGTCACAGACTAGGAACAGCAGAAATTGAATCAGCGATTATGGAGCAAGAACATGTGGCGGAAGCTGCAGTGGTGGGAATGCCTCATGATATCAAGGGCACAGGAATTTATGCTTACGTTGTTCTTTATGATTACAAAAAGAAATCGGACATTTTAATCGAAGAAATAAAAGAAATTGTTCGAGCAAAAATCGGACGCTTTGCTACTCCTGATATTGTTCATATCACTACAGGTTTACCGAAAACTCGTTCAGGAAAAGTGCTCAGAAGAATTCTTCGAAAAATTGCGGCCAGTGAGTATGAGGGAATAGGAGATGTTTCAACTTTATCAGAGCCGGAAGTGGTGCAGGTTTTGATTAAAGAACATAAGGAAAGAAAATAGCTATCAGCACTCCTGTAATGTTTGGTTTATTGTGGCATCCCCAGAAAACAAATTTTCTGGGGAATGTATTTAGCTCTCTATAAAGATAACTGTGTCATGAAGCTCTGAGGTGGAGTTATCACAAACAGGACCTCCAAAGTCCTTAGTGATTTTTTCTTCCAGAGCTTTAATAGATTTAATAAGTCCTGCAGCAAAGTTTCCATGCTTAAACTCGGTTTTCATGAGTTCAATCAGGCGGTTTAGTTCATTCTGATCAATTTTTTCCGTTAACTTTTTATCAACCAGCACTTGGATTTCTTTTTCATAAAGAGAAATCATAATCATTGCTGTTACCTGATGAGAAACCTGAGATGTTCCCAGAGAGTGGAAGAGCTCGATGGCCTTTTCTTTACACTCTCTTTCAATTTCCCAATAGGCCAGAGTAAGGCGTTTGGCCCAAGAGAAATGACCTAACCAAACTCCTAGAACCATCAGAAGCATGAAGAAGAGTGGCCATAAAAGGGGATGATTGAATTCTGCGTAGTAAGTAAAAACAAAAGAAATGAGAACGGTAAAAACAAAACCGAATCTCCAAGGAGCCGCTGGGTATGGATCACTTGAGTCGGCGACCACCACTAACAGATCTGCTCCCGTGGCCTTTTCAAATTTCTTTATCTGGTCTTCAACCAGTTCTAAATCTTCTTGATTAAATATTGCTTTCATTTACCAACTCCCTGATGAGCCACCGCCGGAGAAACCTCCACCGCCGCCACTCCATCCGCCACCGCCTCCGAAGCCCCCTCCTCCAAAGCCACCACGACCACGACCAGAACTGGCCGCTATAGCAAAGAGGACATTGGAAAGACCAATAAGGCCAATAAGAAAGCCGACGATGAAGACAACAATAATTCCCGCTCCAATAACAGGGGCCATAAAAAAACTAACACCCGCAATTCCTGCACCACTAAAGATTCCTCTTAAGAGTGGTTTAGAATTAAAAAGAAGGTGAACAGCGACCAGCACAATGACCATAAAAGGGAGGGCCAAATTCAAAGGAGAGTTTGCTCTGTGATTGGCCCGAGAATGAGAAACCATTCGTCCTTGAGTTAAGCTGATTTCAAATTTTTCGGCGACTCTAAGAATAACCTTGGCCACACCGGTGTAGTAATCATTGTTTCTAAAAGAAGGCACCAGATAATGGCGAATCATTTGATTGGCCTCAAAATCTGTGATTTCCCCTTCAATACCTTCACCCACTTCAATGCGCACTCGGCGATCATCCTTAGAGATCAAAAGAAGCAGACCATTTCCTTGCTTCTTTAATCCTAATTGCCAGGCTTCAGCAACGCGAATGGAGAAATCCTCGATAGCAAGACCTTGGAGATCTTTTACAGTGAGAACAGTTACCTGAGGGCCTTTCTTTTGATAAAGCTGGTAGATGAGGTCTTCGAGTTTTCTTTTTTGTGCTGGATGCATGAGGTGAGCTTCATCCATCACTGGACTGCGAAGAGGAGGTATCTTTATATCCTGTCCCCAGCTCGCTAGAGAAACGAGTAGGGACAGTAGAACAATAAAAACCTTCATTAGAACTGTACGTTAGGGGTATGAGTCTCAGTCTCGCTCACACTGAACTGAGGTTTCTTTTCAAACTTATGAATAAGAGAATTAGTTAAGCTCGTTGGGAAAACAGTTACAAGGTTATTAAACTCTCGTACTGATTCAATATAGCGTCTACGAGCAATAGCAATTCTGTTTTCAGTTCCTTCTAGCTGAGCTTGAAGACTTTGGAAGTTTTCATTGGCCTTCAGGTTAGGATATCTTTCGGCCACCACCATCAAACGACCCAGGGCCTGGGAGAGGTTACCTTGAGCTTCTTGGAATTTCTGAAGAGAAGCAGCGTCTAGTTTGGATGGATCAACTTGAATAGAAGTTGCTTTCGCTCTGGCTTCAATAACACTATCGAGGGTTTCCTTCTCGTGAGAGGCGTAGCCCTTAACTGTATTAACCAGATTAGGTATGAGATCTGAACGACGTTTGTATTGGTTTTGAACTTCGGCCCAGTCAGCCTCGACTTTGTTATTGGCCTGAGGGATGGATTGGAGACCGCAAGAAGTTAGAAAAACTAACATCACAAGAACAGCACTTAATTTCATTTAAACTCCTTAAAATATAAAAAACCCAAAGTACTATACATACTTTGGGTTTATTTTCATATAAATCAAGGGCTTTTAGGGCGAATTATTTGCTAGCGGCACCAACAAGCTTAGCAAGACGGCTAGTCTTACGTGCTGCAGTTTCTTTTTTCATTGCTGGAGATTTAGCTAGTTTAGCTAGTAAAGATTGAGCTTTTACTAGAAGTTCTTGAGCTTCTTGAAGTTCACCTTTAGCAACTGCTTCTCTAACAGCTTTGATAGCTGTACGAGTTCTAGTTGTTTTAGTTTTATTAGTCATACGACGTGCTTTGTCTTGTCTAGCTCTTTTTTCAGATGATTTGTGATTCGCCACAGTTGGTCTCCTAAGTAACATTTAATCAAAAAATACTGCGATGTTATAAACAATTGATGCCTTCATGGCAAGTAAGAATATAAGAGTATACTTTTTTTATGGAGAAAACGAAGCATTAAATTTTGAAAATCGGTGAGTGATGGGGTAGGTTTTCATAAATTCATTTTTTTATTCTCAAGGATTTATCCCATGAAAAACATTCAAATTATTGGAATTGTAGGTGCTGGCCAAATGGGGCGAGGCATTGCTCAGGTGGCAGCTCAAACTGGTTATCAAGTCATTCTCTTTGACGCGTTCCAGAATTCTCTAGAGTTTGGACATAACTTTATTAAGGAGCAGCTTTCAAAAGGAGTGGCCAAAGGAAAATGGTCCCAAGAGGATGCTGATAAGGCCTTTGCTAATCTAAAACCATCACTGAAGATCGAAGATCTTAAAGATTGTGATCTGGTGGTGGAAGCGGCTACTGAAAGAAAAGATTTAAAATTTGATATTTTCCGCCAACTTGATGAAGTGGTAAAAGCAGAAGCGATTCTAGCTTCAAATACATCTTCTATCTCAATCACTGAAATTGCGGCCGTGACTAAACGGGCTCACCTGGTAGCTGGAATGCATTTTATGAATCCGGTTCCTGTTATGAAGCTAGTGGAAGGGATTCGTGGTCTTGAAACAAGTGATGAGACTTTTAATACTATTGCCGCCGTTGCAGAGAAAATGGGGAAAGTTTTTGTTCGTGCTCAGGACTACCCTGGCTTTGCCGTGAACAGAATTCTTATGCCGATGATTAATGAAGCTGTTTATGCTCTCTATGAGGGAGTTGCTTCTGTTAAAGATATCGACACTGCTATGAAACTTGGAACCAATCAACCGATGGGGCCTCTTGAGCTAGCAGATTTTATCGGACTTGATACTTGTCTTGCCATTATGAATGTTCTTTATGATGGTCTTGGTGATACCAAGTACCGCCCATGTCCTCTTCTTAAGCAATACGTAGCGGCCGGAAGATTCGGTCGTAAAAATGGAAAAGGGTTTTACACTTATGACAAATAATTACGAGACCATTCGTTTTGAAAGAAACGGAGACATTGGTGTTTTAACAGTTAATCGTCCAAGTAAACTTAATGCTTTAAATATTTTAGTTCACCAGGAATTAAAAAAGATTCTTACTGATCTGCAGAAAGAAAATCTCAAGGGATTAATTCTTACTGGAGAAGGAGAGAAAGCATTCATCGCTGGAGCGGATATCGCAGAAATGCAATCCATGGGGTCTAGTGAGGCTCAAGCTTTTGCAGAGCTTGGTCAGCAAGTAACAGTACTAATGGAATCTCTTCCATACCCTACCATTGCAGCGGTTAATGGCTTTGCTCTCGGTGGTGGTTTTGAGATGGCCATGTGTTGTGATTTCATCTTTGCTTCGCAAAATGCGGTGTTTGGACTACCAGAAGTTAAGCTGGGACTTATCCCAGGATTTGGTGGAACCCAAAGACTTGCCCGTATTGTAGGGGAAAGACGTGCGAAAGAACTTATGTTCTCAGGTCGTAATGTGAAAATTGAAGAAGCAAAAGCTCTGGGAATCGTTCTAGAAGTTTTTGAAACCAAGGAAGCTCTTATTGCTGGTTGTATGAAGTGGTTTGAACTTGCTCTTGCTAACTCTTCTGCGGCCATTGCTAAAGCGAAAGCAACTCTTTGGAATGGAGTTGATGTTCCTCTGGAACAAGGGCTGGCCATTGAGGCCAAGGCTTTTGGTGAAGTTTTCCAGACTCCTCACATGATTGAAGGAGTTGCTGCCTTCTTAGAAAAAAGAAAAGCTCAATTTAACTAAAGGATAAATATGCTACTTGATGAACGTTATAATGAAATTCGCGACATGGTTAGAAAGTTTGCTGACTCTGAAGTTGCACCTCTAGCAATGTCTATTGATCATGAAGGTAAAATTCCAAGTGAACTTATTGGTAAGCTTGCTGAAAACGGCTTTTTAGGTTCATATATTCCGGAAGAGTATGGTGGTGCTGGACTTGATTATCAATCATATGCCCTCATTGTAGAAGAAATCTCTCGTGCTTGTGCCTCCACAGGTGTGTTTGTTTCGGCCCATACTTCTCTTGCTGTTTGGCCGATTCTTCAATTCGGGACTAAAGAACAAAAAGAAAAATATCTTCCGAAAATGGCTGCAGGGGAGATGATTGGATGCTTCTGTCTATCTGAACCTAATGCAGGGTCAGATGCAGGATCTCTAACAACTTTT